>UROZ01000006.1 GCA_900549655.1 uncultured Collinsella sp. | reverse complement strand
CTCCCGAGCTCCGTTGGGCTGTGATCGGTTGCGGCGTTATTGCCAACCAGATGGCCCAGTCTCTAGCTCTTGCCGGCCGCAAGCTTGCGGGCGTCGCAAACCGTACGCTATCCAAGGCCCAGGCTTTTGCTGAGCAGTATGGCATCGAGAAGGTCTATGAAACGGTTGAGGACCTCTATGCCGATCCGGATATCGACGCCGTCTATATCACCACGCCGCACAACACGCATATCACCTATCTGCGTGCCGCGCTGGCCGCTGGCAAGCACGTGCTCTGCGAGAAGGCCATCACCCTCAACTCCGCCGAGCTCGACGAGGCCCGTGCCATCGCCGACGAGCACAACGTGGTCCTTATGGATGCTACCACGGTGCTCCACATGCCGCTGTATCAGGAGCTGCGCCGTCGCATGGATGCGGGCGACTTTGGCCGTATGAACCTCGCCCAGCTCAACTTTGGCAGCTATAAGGAGTACGGCGACCTGACCAACCGCTTCTACAACCGTAGTCTTGCCGGCGGCGCCATGCTCGACATTGGCGTGTATGCGCTCTCCGTCATGCGCCTGTTTATGGCCAGCCAGCCAGCCGAGGTCGTGTCTCTGGGCAATACCTGCGAGACTGGCGTTGACGTCGCGGGTGGCATTGTCTGCCGTAATGCTGAGCAGCAGCTGGGCGTTGTGAGCCTTACGCTCCACTCCAAGCAGCCCAAGCGCTCGGTCATCAGCTTCGATAAGTGCTATATCGAGGTCAACGAGTATCCGCGTGCCGACCATGCGACCATCGTGTGGACTGCGGACGGTCACCGTGAGGAGGTCCACGCTGGCACCGAGGCATACGCTCTGTGCTACGAGATGGCCGACCTGGAGAAGGCGGTTGCCGGCGATGATTCGAAGCGCGAGCTTCTGGGCTATGCTTCTGATGTTATGGAGCTGATGACCAAGCTCCGCGCCGACTGGGGAGTCGTGTACCCCGAGGAGGAGTAAGCGATGCTTGCGGAAGATAGGCTCAACGCGATCGTGTCGATGGTGCAGCAGGCCGGCTCGGTTACCGTGCCGGAGCTTGCTGAAGCCCTGGGCGTGACGGCGTCTACCATTCGGCGCGACCTGCAGGCGCTCGACCGTGCACACCGTATCGCCAAGGTGCACGGCGGCGCGACAAGTCTTGAGCGCGCGCACGTGACGCGCGACCTAACGATCAGTGAGCGCAGCGATCTCCATAACGATGACAAGGAGCGTATCTGCGCCCGCGCCGCGGCGCTTGTGGAGCCCGATAGCTTTGTGTATATCGATTCGGGATCCACGACCCTCAAGCTCATCGAGCATCTTCCGCGCCTTGAGGGCGTCACCTATGTGACCGATTCCGTGCTCCATGCCCAGCATCTCGCTCTGCGCGGCATGCGCACCGTGGTGCTGGGCGGCGAGCTCAAGCCCGAGACCGAGGCGCTCGTCGGTCCCGACGCCTTGGCAACCCTGGACCGCTATAACTTCAACTGCGGCTTTTGGGGTTCCAATGGCATCGCCGCCGAGCAAGGTCTCACCACACCAGATATCGAGGAAGCGCAGGTCAAGCGTATCTCTATGCGCCATACCGCCAAACGCTTCGTAATCTCGGACGCCAGCAAATTTGGCATGGTGGCGCCCGTCAAGTTCGCGGACTTCCGCGACGCAACGATTATCACTACGGGCGAGGTGCCCGCCAAGTACCAGTCGATGGACAACGTCATCACGGTCTAGCGACAGGGCAAGGTCAAAACCATTTAGGTTCCTCAATAGAAAAGCGGCAACACCCTCGATGGGCGATGCCGCTTTTGTTGTCTGCCGTTTTGTCTAAATCTGTAACAACTAGACCGTTAAAAGTGGGCTAGGTGTTACAGATTGAGATACTTCCGAACCTTGCCGTCCCTTTGTCTCGATCTGTAACATCTGGGACCGATTTTGACGAGTTATTGTTACAGATTGAGATTTTCCCTTGAGGGGGATTCGAATGTCTCGATCTGTAACGGATAGACCGGAAAATGGGTTCTAACTGTTACAGATCGAGACGTTTTGGGGCCGCGGCCGAGCCATTGCGGCAAAACCACCACAAAGGTGCCTGTCCCCATTGTGGTGGTTTAGGGCTCCCAGGGGCAGGGGGCTTCGATGTGGATGTGCTCGCCGGTTACGGGATGCGTGAAGGACACGCTGTGGGCGTGGAGCATCAGGCCGCAGGGGCGCGGCGTTCCGTACAGGTCGTCGCCAACCAGGGGGTGACGCTCGCTGGCCAGGTGCACGCGAATCTGATGCTTGCGGCCGGTGAGCAGCTCAACATCGATATACGAACGCGCGGGCAGGCCTCGGCGGCTCTTAAGGCGCTTGAGTACCTTGACGCGCGTCTGAGACGGCTTGCCGCTGGCGCCGACGCGCATCTTGCGGCTGTCGTGGCGGTCGCGGGCGATGGGCTTGTCGATGAGCTTTTCGTTCCAGTCGATCTTGCCCTCGGCGAGCGCCAGATAGTGCTTTTCGAATGCGTGGTCGATAATCATCTGGTCAAAAGCGGGCTGCGTCTGCTTGTCGAGCGAGAACAACACCACGCCGGTGGTGTCGCGGTCCAAGCGGTTGAGCGGTTGCATGTCGGTCGCGGCAAAGCCGTCGCCCATCGCCAGCAGCAGATCGCTGGCGTAGTCGGTGAGTGTGCGCTCGCCGGTGCCGTCGCCGTGGACGATCATGCCGGCGGGCTTGTCGATGGCCATGAGCCAGGCGTCGCAGTAGAGGACTTGAGGTTCTTCGTTCACGTGTAAGCCTTTCGGTTAGCTGATTCCCACAAACATGCAGCCCGAGGTCGCCCCGCGTAGGCGGGCGGCGGGCTTGCGGCCGGCCTGCGCGGCTTCGACGGCACGACGGACGCGGGCGACGGCACGGCTCACCTCATCCGTCTCGAGCAACGTTCCGTCAACCATGAGACGACGCACACCGGCATCGAGCAGCTGAGGAACCTGCGGCGTGAGGTCGATGGGGTAGGCATCGTACAGGCGAGAGCGGCCGTGGATGTCGGTGCGGACGGGCATGACCTTTCCGTCGATATTCTTGAGCGAGAGCTTGCGGGCACGCAGACGGCAGTTGACACAATCGTGGATGCAGCCGTTGGCAACCTGCAGAATGCAATGCTCGCTTGTCATGACGCGCGGGCGGCCAAAGACGGTGATGCCCAGAGCCGCGGGCGCGGCGGCGCCGAGCGAGACAATCTCGTCGAGTGTGATCTCGGGCGAGAGCCAAAACGCACCGGCTCCGCGCTCGGCAAGCGCCTCCATGCAGGGCGTGTTGTGCACCGGCAGGCAAGAGCGAATCTCGGCCGTGGCGCCAACCTGGGCGGCCAGGGCAAGCTCAGAGATGTTGCCAATAGCGACCGTGGCGCCGGCAACAACCCACGGGTCGACGCGTACGTGGTCAACGGCGCGGCAGACCTCGTCGAGTACGGGTACGATGCCCTGCTCAAATGCATCGGCGGGGGAGAGCTCGGCCGCATCGAGCGCGTCGGTGGTCATGTAGATGCGCGTTACACCCTCGGCGCGAGCGGCCTCGGCGGCTTCGAGCGTGGTGACGGCGGCGCAGATCTGCGGCTCATCGCGGTAATGCTCGGGCATAGCGCGCGTACATTTGTCGAGCACCGGAATCTCGAGAGTTTTCGCGCGCTCCTCGTACGGCGCCAGAATGGCCTCTTCCAGCGCCTTGCAAGCGGCGGCGCGCACCTTGTGAACGGCGGAGAAGCCCATGCCGCAGCCGGCGTCGAGCGAAACGTCAAAGCTCGCTGCCTCAAAGGGCGAGGAGCCCATGCGCCCGACGTGCTCAACCAGATCGGATGCCTCGACGGCGCGGGTCTTGGCAGCCTCGACGGTAAAGCCCGTGGCCGTGGCCGTAAGCGAAGGATCGTCGCAACAGGTGAGCGTAACGGCAAACGGCTCGCCCAGACGCGCCACAACGGTTACATCAACGGCGCGGCGGCGCAGCACATCGCGCTTGAGCGCGGCGCCGGCAGCGTCAATGGCGCGCTGGCTTCGAATCACGCGCACGCGGCAGCCCTCGGGCATGCTGCGAGGCACGCGGCACTCGATGATGTCACCGGCGGCGGCATCATCGGCGGCAATGGTGGTCAGGAATTGGTCGAACTCATCGTCGTGGCGAAGCTCCAGCAGGTCGCCCTTGCCCACGGGCTCAAACAGCTCAATACGGGCGATGGCGGCACGGCGACGGCGGTCGTCGGGCTTGAGGCCGCGCACATCGCGGTTGGCCGGGCGGCTGCCCAGCACCGTGCCCACGATCTGGCCGCGGTTGTTGGAACGCTCGTAGCTCATCATCTCGTCGCCCGAGGTGCCGTCCTGATAGGCGTGCGTAAAGTCGCGGTTAAAGCAGCGCTTGAGCTGTCGCTGGCGGGCCGCATCCTCATCCTTAGAGGTCGAAACATCGGCCAGCATGTCATCAATCTGATGACGATACACGTCGACGATGGAATACACGTAATCGGGGGCCTTCATGCGGCCCTCGAGCTTGAGCGATGCGGCGCCGGCGTCATACAGACGGCGAACAAGCTGTGAGGTGTTGGTGTCGCGTGGGCACAGCGCGCGCTCGCGACCGGCAGGGGAGAGCGAGCGGCCGTTCTCGTCAATTAGCTCGTAGGGTAGGCGGCAGGGCTGGGCGCACATGCCACGGTTGGCCGATCGTCCCGCCATGGCAAAGCTCGAAAGCAGGCACAGGCCCGAGTAGCAAAAGCAGATGGCACCATGGCTAAAGACCTCAAGGTCCACATCGGGCGCGGCATCGTGAATGGCGGCAATCTCGTCGATGGAAAGCTCGCGCGAGAGGGTCACACGGTCGGCGCCCTGCTCGCGGCACCAAAGGGTTCCGCGGTCGTCGTGGATGTTTGCTTGGGTTGAGATGTGCGTCTCGATGCCGGGCATGGTGCGCTTGACCTCAAAGAACAGACCCCAGTCCTGGATAATGAAGGCGTCGGCGCCCAGCGTGGAGCAGCGATGGATGAGTTGCAGCGCATCGCTCATCTCGGACTGCTTGATGACGATGTTTACCGTGACGTAGACGCGCGACCCGGCTAGATGCGCGGCGCGGCAGGCTTGCTCAAAGGCCTCGTCGGTAAAGTTGGTTGCCTTGCGGCGGGCGTTGAAGCTGCCCATGCCGCAGTAGATGGCGTCTGCCCCGGCAGCGAGCGCGGCGGCAAAGGGCTCGGGCCCTCCGGCGGGCGCCAAAAGCTCGGGTCTGCGGTTGGTGGTTCGACTGGCGGTTGCGGTCATATCCTGCCTTTCAAAATGCTCAGATATTCAAAAGTATAGTGGTGCCGTTGCGGCAGGCGATGCCCGTGCTCCAAGCGGGATAAAGTCTTCAGCAGCTTGGGCTGGCTGACCCCGTGGAGAACCGTTCAGCGGTTCGGGGAAACCGTTGGGCGATAAAATATTCTCTCCAGCTGATAATATTCTTGCATCAAACAGAAACCTTGAGTACTATCCCAAATCAAGCGCGGTGTTCAGACCGAATTGTGCCTCCCGGTGCGAACGCCGCGCTCACGCTCTCTATCTGATCGTAAGGAGAAAAACATGAGCAAGACCGTCGTGTCTTCCGATAACGCACCCGCAGCCATCGGACCGTATTCCCCCGGTATCCAGACCGGCAACATGGTGTTCCTGTCCGGCCAGCTGGGCATCGACCCCACAACTGGCAAGATGCCCGAGGGCGTCGAGGCCCAGGCCAAGCAGTCCCTTGCTAACGTCGAGGCCCTGCTGACTGCCGCCGGCGCTACGTTTGCCGATGTCGTCAAGACCACGGTCTACCTGGCCGACATTGCCGACTTCGCTGCCGTGAACGAGATCTACGCCTCCAAGTTCGAGGCCCCGTTCCCCGCGCGCAGCGCTTTCCAGGTTGCCGCCCTTCCGGCTGGCGGTCTGGTCGAGATCGAGGTCGTCGCCGCTCTCTAAGGCGTTGGCAACAACTAAACATGACATGCAAAAAGACCCTGCAGCGCGTGCGAACTGCAGGGTCTTTTGTTAAGTGACGGATCGCTTGTGGAGCCGCGCTCCATTTTGCTCGTTAGCCCTCCTTGCGAACTTTTTGCAGGTAGCGGTAGACGCTGGGCTCCGAGATGCCCAGCGCGGTGGCGGCGCAGGCCACGGCGCCCTTGAGCATGAACACCCCGTTGCCGTTGAGGTGGCGAATGACGTCCACGCGGTCGCTCTGACCAAGCGACGCTACATCCAGCCCGCGCGCGCTCAGCAACTCGGTAATGCTGCGGTCGATGAGCTCCTGCGTGGACTCCGAAAGGCTTTCGACCTCGATAGACGCGGGCTCCGTGCGCGTCGGCGCCGCGTCGAAGCATGCCATGAGCTGCTGCGCCATGGCGTTGATGGAGCGCACGGTCGAGAGGTCGGTGTTGACGCAGAGCATACCGACGATCTCGTCATTCTCGCGGATAAAGTACGTCGCCGACTCCAACGTCTTGCCGCCGGCACCGCGCCCCTCGTAGCCCGTAATAAACGGCAGGTCGCGATACTTGGCGTCGTGCATGATCTTGAGTGCCAGATCGGTGGCGGGACCGCCGACCTTGCGGCCGCTCACGATGCCGTTGCGAATATCGACGATGGCGTGGTCGGGATCCGAGAAATCGTGCAGCACGATTTCGCTGTTTTTGCCGAGTATCTGCTCCAGAAAATCGACCATCGGCAAAAAGCGGCGTACGGTCTCGTTCACGGGCAACTCCTTTGGGTGAAAACGGAAATGTTCATAACAATTTTTTCTCATGGTAACACGCTGCCCACCATCTCGTATATCCGCAGGTACATTGCGTAATGCAGACGAACGGTAGGAATTTAGCGGTAAACGGTTGACCAAAAGAAAAGTTAGATGTTATTTTGACCAGACACTTTCCTGACCTGCGGAAATGCGTTATTTCAGCTGAAGAATGGTCTGATAACAAAAAATTATTATTGAGAATGAGAATCATCTTTAATACGATATGCAATGGAGGCACAACCTCAACCCCGCACTGCGTCACAATAGAGCGTTAGATGCGAAAACAACTACTTCGAGGATTGGTGGTCAAATGACCCAGGAGACGGTTACGAACGGCACTGAAGCCCTGTTCACTCGCGAAGGCATGCCTCCCGTTAAGGAAATGATCCCGTGTGCCCTTCAGCACGTACTGGCATCGTTTGCCGGCATCATTACCCCGGCGGTCATCATGGCCGGCGTCTACGGCTTTAATAGCCAGCAGAGCACCGACATCATCCAGGTCGCCCTCATTCTTTCGGCGATCGATACGGCCCTTCAGGCCTTCGCTCCCTTCCGTCGCATCGGCGGCGGCCTGCCCATCGTCATGGGCGTTTCGTTCGCGTTCCTGCCGGCCCTGCAGGCCATGGGTGCCTCGGGTTTTAGCTTTGGTGCGCTGCTGGGCGGCGAGATCGTCGGCGGCGCCGTCGCGGTCCTCTTTGGTCTGGCCTACAGCAAGATCAAGTGGCTGTTCCCGCCCGTCGTGACCGGTACGGTCATCTTCTCCATTGGCGTTTCGCTGTATCCCACGGCCGTCAAGTATATGGCCGGCGGTATGGGTACGCCGCTGTGGGGCACCCCGCAGGCATGGTGCGTCGCTCTCATCACCTTCGCCGTGGTCTTTGCGCTCGCCAACTTTGGCAAGGGCACGCTCAAGCTGGGATCCGTGTTCTTTGGCATGATCGTTGGCATGATCGTTTCCATCCCCTTTGGCATGATCGACTTCTCCAGCGTCGCCACCGCTCAGGTCTTCGCCCTTCCCAAGCTCATGCCCTACGCGCTCGAGTTTGATCCCGAGGTCTGCATTACCCTCGCCGTCGTGTTCCCCATGGTTGCCATCCAGGTTATTGGCGACGTCTCCGCCGCCTGCCTGGGCTCCATCGACCGTATGCCCACCGAGCGCGAGCTCTCCGGCGCTATCGTGTCCCAGGGCCTCACCTCTATGGTCGGCGGCCTGCTGGGCGGTCTTCCAACCAGCGCCCTTGGCCAGAACGTGGGCATCATCTGCTCCAACAAGGTCGTCAACAAGTGGGTCTTTGTGATCATCGCGGCCGTCTTTGCCATCGCCGGCCTGTTCCCGCAGCTCTCTGCCGTCCTTTCCGCTATCCCGCAGCCCGTCATCGGCGGCGCGACCGTCGGCGTCTTTGGCACCATCACCATGAACGGCGTGCGCATGTTCACCCGCGAGGGCCTCACGCAGCGCACTACCACTATCGTCGGCACCTCCGTCGTCTTTGGCCTGGGTATCTGGATGGCCAGCGGTTGCCTTGCCGGCGAGGGTATGCCCGCCTGGGTGTCCACCGTCATCGGCTCCAATGCCGTAACCCCCACCGCCATCATGGCCATTGTCCTTAACCTGATCCTTCCGCAGACGCCGGTCGTGGCTCAGCACATCGATGCTGCCAAGGACGCTGCCGTGGATCTGGTCTTGCCCGAGAGCAAGAAGTAACCAATTCGGTGCTATTCGTCGGCGGACGTATCGCCTCGTCCGCCGACGCCATGCGGCGCCAAGCCGCACTTCAAAGGGTTTGTCCCTTTGGTGAAGCGTTGACGGGAGAGGGCCCGTTTCCGGTGTAGGCCGGCGCTTCGCACTCCGCCATGTCAGAGGTGTCAAACCCCGCCTCTGATGTTGAAGGGAGCATCCATGCTTCTGGTCGCTAACGGTTCCGTCTTTACCCGCAACGCTCAGACCCCGTTCATTCCAAACGGTGCGGTCGCCATTGACGGAGATACGATCGTCGAAGTGGGCCCCGAGCGCGAGCTCAAGGCCAAGTACCCGGATGCCGAGTACGTCGATGCCCGGGGCAACCTCATCATGCCCGGACTCATCAACTGCCACACCCACATCTACTCGGGTCTGGCCCGCGGCCTTGCCATTAAGGGCTGCAACCCCACCAACTTCCTGGAGAATCTCGAGCAGCAGTGGTGGAAGATCGACGACAACCTGACGCTCGACGGCACCAAGGCCAGCGCCTATGCCACGATTTTGGACTCTATCCGCGATGGCGTCACCACGATTTTCGATCACCATGCGAGCTTCTGCGAGATCCCGGGAAGCCTCTTTACCATTAAGGATGCAGCTCAGGAGCTGGGCATGCGTTCGTGCCTGTGCTACGAGGTCTCCGATCGCCGTGGCCAGGAAAAATGCGACCAGGCCATTGCCGAGAACGCCGAATTTGCCCAGTGGGCCGCCAAAGAGCGTCGCGATAACGACAACCACATGATCGCCGCCATGTTTGGCGGACATGCTACCTTTACGCTTTCGGACGAGACCATGGATAAGATGGCCGAGGCCAACAACGGCCTGACCGGCTTCCACATCCACGTGTGCGAGGGCATGAACGACGTGTGGGATTCCCGCCTCAACCGCGGTGGTATCAGCCCCGTCGAGCGCCTGCTGCAGCACAACCTGCTGGGTCCCGACACCATGCTCGGCCACTGCATCCACGTGACGCCTGCCGAGATGGATATCGTCAAGGAGTCCGGCACCTGGCTCGTCAACAACCCCGAATCCAATATGGGCAACGCCGTGGGCTGCGCCCCCGTGCTCGAGTTCTTCCGCCGCGGTATCCCCGTGTGCATGGGCACCGACGCCTACACCCACGATATGCTCGAGAGCCTTAAGGTCTTCCTGATCATTCAGCGCCACAACGCCGCCATGCCCAACGTGGGCTGGTGCGAGGCCATGACCATGCTGTTCGAGAACAACGCCAAGATGGCGAGCAAGTACTTCGATCGCAAGCTCGGTGTGCTCGAGGCCGGCGCTGCCGCCGACGTTATCGTTATGGACTACAAGCCCTTTACGCCGCTGAGCGAGGAGAACATCGACGGCCACATGCTCTTTGGCATGATGGGCAAAAACTGCCGCACCACCATCATCAACGGCCGCGTCCTGTACAAGGATCGCGAGTTCGTTGGGATTGATGAGGAAAAGATCAACGCGTGGACCATGGCTGAGTCCAAGAAGCTCTGGAGCACGCTCAACGATCGCGCCTACTAATTACAAGTAGATTCACGCGCGTCGGATGTTTCGCCGCATCCGGCGCGCGTATAGGCGGCCTCCGCGGGGTCGCCGGCGCTGTGCTAGCGCTACACCGTATTTGCGCCCGCCGCGCGGTCTCGCCGGGCGTTACAGAGAGGAGCTCATTATGAGCGACATCATGAGGCCGATCCCGTTTTCGCAGCTGATGAACTGGATCATCGAGGAGCACAAGACTCAGGGCGCCATCTTTGGCGTGCGCAAGATGGTCACGACCAACCAGGAGGGCGCGCTTCCCATTTTTGACGAGCGCATCGAGACTCCGTTTGGCCCGGCCGCTGGCCCCAACACACAGCTTGCCCAGAACATCGTGGCATCCTACGTGGCCGGTTCCCGCTTCTTTGAGCTCAAGACCGTTCAGGTTATGGACGGCGAGGAGCTCTCCAAGTGTGTGAACAAGCCCTGCATCGTGGCGCAGGACGAGTGCTACAACTGCGAGTGGTCGACCGAGCTCGAGGTTCCGCAGGCCTTTGCCGAGTACGTGAAGGCATGGTTTGCCTGCCACCTGATCGCTCGCGAGTACGGCCTGGGCAGCCCGGATGGTTTTGTCTTCAACATGTCCGTGGGTTATGACCTCGAGGGCATCAAGAGCCCCAAGGTCGATGCGTACATTGAGGGCATGAAGGACGCCAGCGGCTCCGAGGTTTGGAACGAGTGCCGCACGTGGGCGCTCGCTAACCTGGACAAGTTTGAGAATGTCGATGCCGCGTTTGTCGAGTCCATCCCGGCGCGCGTCTCCAACTCCATTACCGAGTCCACGCTGCATGGCTGCCCGCCGGCGGAGATCGAGCGCATCGCGACCTATCTGATTACCGAGAAGGGTCTCAACACCTACATCAAGTGCAACCCCACGCTGCTGGGCTATGAGTTTGCTCGCCAGCGCCTCAACGAGCTGGGCTTCGACTACATCGTCTTCGATGACACGCACTTCCGCGAGGATCTGCAGTGGGTCGACGCTGTGCCCATGTTTGAGCGTCTGATTGCCCTGTGTGCCGAGCGCGGCCTGGAGTTTGGCGTCAAGCTGACCAACACGTTCCCCGTCGACGTGACCAGGGACGAGCTGCCCTCCACCGAGATGTACATGTCCGGCCGTTCGCTGTTCTCGCTGACCATCGAGGCCGCCCGTCGCATTACCGAGCAGTTCGATGGCAAGCTGCGCATTAGCTACTCTGGCGGTGCTACGGTCTACAACATCCGCGCCCTGTACGATGCCGGCATTTGGCCCGTCACCCTGGCGACCGACGTACTCAAGCCTGGTGGCTACGAGCGCTTTAGCCAGATGGCTGGCGAGTTTACCGACCTGGATGGCAAGCCGTTCGCGGGCGTCTCTCTCGAGGCCGTGACTGCGATCCAGACCGACTCGCTCACCAACCCGCTCTACAAGAAGCCGCTGCGCCCGCTGCCCGACCGCAAGGTCGCCGGCAAGAGCCCGCTTTCCGACTGCTTTACCACGCCGTGCCGCACGAGCTGCCCCATCCAGCAGGATATTCCCGCCTACCTGGCGGCTGTTGACGAGGGCCGCTACGAGGACGCACTCAACATCATCATCGAGCGCAACGCCCTGCCGTTCATCACCGGCACCATCTGCCCGCATCCTTGCGGTCGTGCCTGCGAGCGTGCGTTCTACGAGCCCGAGGGCGCCCAGATTCGCGCCAGCAAGCTCAAGGCCGCCCGCGAGGCCATGACCGCCGTGCTACCCAAGCTGCGTGCCCAGGCTATCGCCAACGACGGCGAGCGCAACGTTGCCGTTATCGGCGGCGGCCCGGCCGGCCTGGCGACGGCATTCTTCCTGACGCGCGCCGGCGTGCCCGTCACCATCTTTGAGGCCCGCGATTCGCTCGGTGGCGTGGTCCGTCACGTGATTCCCGAGTTCCGCATCGCGAGCGACGATATCTCCCACGATGCCGAGCTCTGCCTGGCCTTTGGCGCCAAGGTGCAGCTCAACGCTCGCGTTGATTCCATTGACGAGCTCAAGGCCCAGGGCTTTACCGACGTGGTCGTGGCCACCGGTGCCTGGATGCCCGGCTCTGCGGGCCTGGGCGAGGGCGCCGAGCTCGACGTGCTGGAGTTCCTCGAGGCCGCCAAGAAGGGCGAGAAGCTCGAGCTGGGCGAGGACGTCGTGGTCATTGGCGCTGGCAACACCGCCATGGACGCGGCCCGCGTGGCCAAGCGCCTTGCTGGCGTGAAGAACGTGCGCCTGGTGTATCGCCGCACCAAGAAGCAGATGCCCGCCGACGAGGAAGAGCTCGATCTTGCTCTTACCGACGGCGTTGAGTTCTGCGAGTTGCTGGCGCCCAAGGCGTTCAACGGCGCCGTGCTGACCTGCGATGTTATGGAGCTTGGCGAGCCGGATGCAAGCGGCCGTCGCAGCCCCGTCGCCACGGGCGAGACCGTCGAGCTTCCCGCCACCACGGTGATCTGCGCCGTGGGCGAGGGCATCGATGCCAGCCTGTACGATGCCGCGGGCGTCGAGCACGACCGTCGCGGCCGTCTTGCCGCCACCTCCACCGGCGTCGAGGGCGTTTGGGCTGCCGGTGACTGCCGTCGCGGTCCTGCCACCGTGGTCGAGGCCATCGCCGATGCCGCCGAGGTTGCCCGTGCCATCGCCGGCGTGGACTTTAACAAGTACGCCGACCAGAATGCTCAGGCCGGCCGCGAGGACACCTGCTACGAGCGCAAGGGGTCGCTGTGCCGCGACAAGCGCAACTGCACCAAGACCCGCTGCCTGGGCTGCGGCTCGGTGTGCGAGGTCTGCTGCGACGTGTGCCCCAACCGCGCCAACGTGGCAATTAAGGTGCCGGGCCTGGCCAAGCATCAGGTCGTCCATGTCGACGGCATGTGCAACGAGTGCGGCAACTGCGCCGTGTTCTGCCCTTACCAGGAGGGTCGTCCCTACAAGGACAAGCTCACCCTGTTCTGGAGCGAGGAGGACATGGAGAACTCCGAGAACGAGGGCTTCCTGGCCGTGGACGAGGACCACTTTAAGGTTCGCGTCGCCGGCACGGTCCGCACCGTCTCGGTCGATGCCGTCAACACCGGTCTTCCCGAGGCCGTCCGCCTGACCATCAGGGCTGTGCGCGACAACTATTCGTACCTTCTTAAGAAATAGGCGAGTCTCTTATGGCCAAATCCATTCAACATAACGTGGCCTACGTTGCCTGCGGAAGCGGTTGCGCCTCCGCAGGCGGCGATGCCCGCTGCAGCGAAGGCTGCATTGGCTGTGGCGCCTGCGTCACGGCCTGCCCCCACGGCGCCATTGCGCTGGTCGATGGCATCGCCCGCGTGGACCGCTCCAAGTGCACGGGCTGTGGCCTGTGCGGCGTGGCGTGCCCGCAGCGCGTGATTGCCTTCGTCCCCGGCTACCAGAACATTCTGGTGCGCTGCAACAACACCGATAAGGGTGCCATTGCGCGCAAGGTCTGCGACACGAGCTGTATCGGTTGCGGTATGTGCGCCAAAAAGTGCCCTGCCGGCGCTATCCGCATCGAGGACAACTGCGCCCATATCGACGGCGTGGACTGCCTGTCGTGCGGCATGTGCGCCGTCGTCTGCCCGCATGGCGCCATCCACGACCGCACCGGCATCGCCGCCGGCGTGTAGAAGGGAATCACCATGGCACAGGAATTCACTTTTACCGTTAACGGTGTCGAGCACACGACGACGGAGAATAAACCACTGCTGCGCTATCTGCGCGACGACCTGCACATTCACTCCGCCAAGGACGGCTGCTCCGAGGGCGCCTGCGGCACCTGCACCATCCATGTGGACGGTGCGGCCGTCAAGGCGTGCGTACTGACCACTGCTCTTGCCGCCGGCCGTAACATCGTGACCGTCGAGGGCCTGCCCGAGGACGTGCGCGAGGCCTTTGTGTACGCCTTTGGCGCCGTGGGCGCCGTGCAGTGCGGTTTTTGCATCCCCGGCATGGTCATGGCGGGTGCAGCGCTGATCGCCGAGGACCCCGAGCCCACCGAGGAGCAGATCAAGTACGCCATCCGTGGCAATGTCTGCCGCTGCACCGGCTACAAAAAGATTATCGAGGGCATTTCGCTGGCAGCTGCGGTGCTCCGTGGCGAAAAGCAGATCGACGAGGATTTGGAGCGCGGCGACGACTACGGCGTGGGCAAGCGCGCCTTCCGCATCGACGTGCGCAAGAAGGTGCTCGGTGAGGGCAAGTATCCCGACGACATCGACGAGCTCGATCAGCCGGGCCTGACCTACGCCAGCGCCGTGCGCTCCAAGTATCCGCGCGCCCGCGTGCTCTCCATCGACACCTCCAAGGCCGAGGCCCTGCCCGGTGTGGTGGGCATCCTGCGCGCCGAGGACGTGCCGGTCAACCAGGTCGGCCACCTTATCCAGGACTGGGACGTCATGATCGCGGCGGGCGATATCACCCGCTGCGTGGGTGACGCCATCGTGCTGGTGGTTGCCGAGGACGAGGCGACGCTCGAGAAGGCCAAGAAGCTCGTAAAGATTGATTACGAGCCGCTGGAGCCCGTGCGCAATATCGCCGAGGCCAAGGCCGCCGACGCCCCGCGCCTGCACGACAGCTTCTTTGCCTTTGGCAACACGGTGGAGCTCAAGGACAACGTGTGCCAGAGCCGTCATGTGACGCGCGGCGACGCCGCCAAGGCGCTGGCAGAGAGCGCGTTTACCGTGACGCAGCGCTTTACCACGCCCTTTACCGAGCATGCCTTCTTGGAGCCCGAGTGCGCCGTTGCCTTCCCGTACAAGAACGGCGTCAAGGTGCAGTCGACCGACCAGGGTGCCTACGACACGCGCAAAGAGTGTGCCCATATGTTTGGCTGGGATAGCGAACCCGAGCGCGTGGTTGTAGAGACCATGCTCGTGGGTGGCGGCTTTGGCGGCAAGGAGGACGTGTCCATTCAGCATCTGGCCGCGCTCGCTGCCTATAAGTTCCAGCGTCCTGTGAAGTGCAAGCTCACGCGTGCCGAGTCGCTCGCGTTCCATCCCAAGCGTCATGCCATGGACGGTACCTTTACGCTGGGTTGCGACGCCGAGGGCAACTTTACCGGCCTGGATTGCGAGATCAACTTTGACACCGGCGCCTACGCGTCGCTGTGCGGCCCGGTGCTCGAGCGCGCTTGCACGCATGCTGTCGGCCCCTACAAGTACCAGAACACCGACATTCGCGGTTATGGCTACTACACCAACAACCCGCCCGCCGGCGCGTACCGTGGCTTTGGCGTCTGCCAGTCCGAGTTTGCGCTCGAGAGCCTAATCGACCTGCTGGCCGAGAAGGTCGGCCTGGATCCGTGGGAGATTCGCTACCGCAACGCCATCGAGCCGGGCGAGGTTTTGCCCAACGGTCAGATTGCCGACTGCTCCACGGCGCTGAAGGAGACACTGCTCGAGGTCAAGGATGCCTACTATGCGCATCCCGGACACGCCGGCATTGCCTGCGCCATGAAGAACGCCGGCGTGGGCGTGGGCCTGCCCGATGCCGGCCGCTGCAAGATTCGCATCGAGAACGGCGCGGCCGTGGTCTATGCCGCCACGTCCGACATTGGCCAGGGCTGTAACACCGTCTTTTTGCAAGACGTTGCCGAGGCATGCGGCCTGCCGCTTCGCTGCATCGCCAACGGCGAGTGCTCCACCGAGAACGCTCCCGACTCCGGCACCACGTCTGGCTCGCGTCAGACGGTCGTGACCGGCGAGGCCGTGCGCGGTGCCGCCTTCCTGCTGCGCGATGCCATGCTTGATATCGAGGCCGGCAAGTCTGCGCCCGCCGCTCCCGTGAGTGCGCATGGCGACGGCGTCAAGATCGAGTATGACGACGGCCGCGCCTATCAGCTGCACACGCAGGAACTCGTCGCCGGCCAGGGTATGCACCCTCAGGATCCCGCGGCCGCCATCAAGGCGCTCGAGGGATGCGAGTTTGGCTACGTGTACCTGGAGCCGACCGACAAACTGGGCGCCGACGTTCCCAATCCCAAGAGCCACATCTGCTACGGCTTTGCCACGCATGTGGTCATTCTGGATGATGACGGCCGCGTGAGCGAGGTCTACGCCGCGCACGATTCCGGCAAGGTGGTCAACCCCATCTCCATCCAGGGTCAGATCGAAGGCGGTGTGCTCATGGGTATGGGTTACGCACTTACCGAGGACTGGCCGCTCAAGGACTGCGTGCCCCAGGCAAGGTACGGTACGCTCGGGCTGTTCCGTGCACCCGAGATTCCGGATATCCACGCTATCTACGTGGAGAAGGACGAGCTGTTGCCCGTGGCATACGGCGGCAAGGGCATCGGCGAGATCGCAACGATCCCCACGGCGCCCGCCGTGCAGAACGCCTACCGCGCGTTTGACGGCAAACTACGTCCAGATCTGCCCATGGTGGATACGCCCTACAGCCGCGCCCGTCGCCGCGGGTAGGGTAGGGTGCGGACAGCATTGCTGACGGGCTGTTCGCGCTCAACACCAACTGCATATGCTGCGCCTTTGGCCCCAGCTCCATCGCGAGCCGGGGCCCTTTGTTTGGAGTGGAAACTGCGTCCCGGATTTGGCGCTCAGAACGGGACACGCTTTCCGGATGGGATGCTTGGCGGAAACTACGGCCCAGTTTTTGGCTCCAGAACGGGATGCATTTTCCGGAACGGTCCACGTGCGGTGGTGTACCGCCCCTTTCGTGTGCGCCGCTTGTCGAATTACGTTATAGCTAGCTATATTATAGGAAGGTATAATATAGCTAGCTATAACGTAAAGGAAGGATGGTCTATGTTTGTCGGAAGAACAGCGGAAATGTCCGAGCTCAATCGACTGTATGGCACGGACTCCTTTGAGATGCCTGTGATTTACGGCCGCCGTCGTGTGGGTAAAACGCGCCTTATCACAGAGTTTATCCAAGGCAAGAAGGCTATTTACTTTCAAGCTCGTCGCACCAATGCAGAGGCAAACCTGCATGGCTTTAGCCAGGCGATACTTGCGGGCTCCGTTGGTGTTGCTGGCGTGTCGTTTCGTAGTTTTGACGAGGCGTTCGATGCATTGGCTACCATGGCTCGTACGGAACGTTTGATTGTCGTGATCGACGAGTATCCTTATCTCGCCCAATCGAATCCCGAGATCAGCTCGTTGCTGCAAGACAAGATCGATCACTTGTACAAAGAGACCAAGCTTATGCTTATCCTGTGCGGGTCGTCGCTTTCGTTTATGGAAGAGCAGGTGTTGGGCTACGAGAGTCCGCTATACGGTAGGCGTACGGCCCAGTTTAAGATCATGCCGCTCGATTTTATGACGACCCTCGGCCTGTGGCAGAGCATGGGTCGCGAAGACGCTGCAGTTTGCTATGGCATGACGGGTGGCATTCCTGCATATATCGAGAAAGTCGATCCTGCCGCACCGCTCAAGGACAACATCAAACGTCTTTTTCTTACTCCTACGGGCTATCTCTTTGAGGAGCCGAGTAACCTGCTATTGCAGGAGTGCCGCAATCCCGAGCAATATGATGCGATCGTGCAAGCAATTGCCCAGGGGCGCTCGAAGATCTCGGAGATTGCGAGCTCTACGGGAATCCCTGCGAGCAACGTAAAGAGCTATGTGGATAAGCTGGCGTCGCTTGGGATTGTCGAGCGCGAGCTGCCCCTAAACGAGACGAGCAATAAGCGAGCCGTGTATCTGCTGAGCGATCAGATGTTTAGGTTCTGGTACAAGTTTGTTCCGCAGAACATCGGGCTGATTCAAAACGATATGGCCGAGATGGCGTATAAGCGCATTGAGCCACACGTATCGGATTACATGGGTACGGTCTTTGAGCTTATATGCAGACAATACGTGTACGAACTCGCGCGGGCGGGCCAGCTCGATGTGGTTCCGGCAAGCGTTGGGCGCTGGTGGGGGACGGATAATCGCACGCATACGCAGGAAGAAATCGACTTGATTGTTGACGATGGCGAGGGCACTGCGCTGTTTGCGGAATGCAAATGGCGCAGTGAACCGGTGGGCGAAGACGTGCTGCAAAAGCTCGTGCATCGAAGCGAGCTCTTTAGGCGGCAGCACAAAAGCTATGCGATCTTCTCGAAGCGAGGCTTTACGCAAGGATGTCAGGAAGCTGCGGCGAGCAGGGGAGATGCCAAGCTGATTTCGTTTGCCGAGATGTGCGAGCGGAGATAACCAAGCACGCTCTGATGTGATGCTCGGAATGGGTCGCGCTAAGGATGCCAAGCGTAAAACCTTCAATGAAAATGGCGTAAAAACTACATCTGTCATGGCGTAAAAACTACATTGAAAGTAGCGTAAAATCAGCATTGAGAATGGCGTAATTTCGCATATCGCGTGATAGAGAGGGACGGCCGTCTATGGATGCACCAAAGAGATTGACCCAAAAGGGATATAGGCCCCGGCTCATAGAGGAGCGCCTCGACACCCTTATGCGGGCGTTTGGCTGTGTGGAGATCAACGGCCCCAAATGGTGCGGCAAGACCTGGACGGCGCTCTCTCGCTCGGCGAGCGTCTCCAGGCTCGATGAGCCTGCGCAGCGTGCGGCGGCAGAGGTCGACCCAAGCCTGGCGCTCATCGGCGATGCGCCACACCTGGTCGATGAATGGCAGGAGGTGCCCGAGGTTTGGGATGCCGCCCGGCGTTTCGTGGACGCGAGCGGCAACGAACGGGGGACACTTTTGCTCACGGGCTCGACCGCGCTCAAAAGCGAGGAGCGCAGCCATGTTCGTCATTCCGGCACGGGTAGGATCGCCCGTCTGTCAATGCGCCCCATGGCCCTGTGTGAGTCGGGCGACGGCGAGCCGCTCGTGTCACTGGCAAGCCTCTTTAAGGGCGAGGATTTTGCCCCTCAGCGTCGCGAGAGCACGGTGGATGACGTCGCCCGCTGGTGCTGCAGGGGCGGTTGGCCTGCAAATCTTGGGCTTTCGGAAGATCTTGCGCGAGAGACGGCAAGCCAGTACGTGCACTCGGTGCTCGACGTCAACGTGCTGGACGAGGGCATGTCGCCCGAGCTTGCACACGGCCTTTTGCGAGCTCTTGCCATGAACGAGAGCCAGGCTGTCACGTACAAGACGCTCGTAAAGGACGCCTCGTACGGTGAGGCGGGCCCCGACGAGAGGACCATCGCTGCGTACTTGGACCTCTTCAACAGGCTCAAGCTGACCGAGGACCTGTGCGGATGGGAGCCGCCCATGCGCTCGAAGGCCCGCGTTCGCGTGCGCCCCAAGCGCTACTTCTGTGACCCGTCACTTGCGGCGGCGTTGCTGGGGGCTACCCCTGAGCGGCTGCTTGGCGATATGCAAACGCTGGGGATGCTCTTTGAGAATCTCGTCCTGCGCGACGTGCGCGTGTTCCTTTCCACCTACGGCGGTGTCGACAACAGTGTCCATTATTTCCGAGATGAGAAGGGCCTTGAGGTCGATCTGATCGTTGAGCACGACGGGCGCTGGGGAGCCATCGAGGTCAAGCTGAGTGATGCGAAAGCAGACGATGGAGCGAGAAATCTCAAGGCGCTGGAGAGGAAAGTGCTCTCCAATCCTGCCGCCCAGAATGCCGCGCCGGCGTTTTTGGCGGTCGTGGTTGGAAAGGGGAGCATTGCCTACACACGCGACGACGGCGTGGCGGTGATTCCCATGGCGGCACTTGGGGCGTAGTGGTTTTGCGGGCGTGCCGTGCTTCCTTTACCGAAAATCCATTTGGTAAACCAGATGCTCGCGGATAGAATAAAGTTGACGGCAGCCCAAGGGTGATAGCTGGGCAGCGCCGTTGCTTGGTCAAGAGGTCAGTGCCTTAATGGCAGCGACTTGTTATGCTTCGAATGCTGCTTGAGTGCCTCGGAAAGTTCGATAAGCGCCGTGAAGAGCGAGACCAAAGCAACCAAGAGCTCTACGAGCTCTGATGGGCCCGGGATGACCGCTGATTCAAGTCACCGGGCCTAAATCTTTTTCATGCATTTGAATAGAGCGGGCGACTCTCTTGGGGCCGTCTGCATGGCGTGTGCCTGGCGCGCGTGGCATTGCGCTCCGATTTCATGTCCGCACGAGCGCCTAACCTTACGGCAATGTAGCCGCTTATGTAACAAGCGGCAAGCAACGGAGAAAGGCCCTAACCGTGTCAGCTGAAAAGACGCCGTGTATCTCGGCTATCGATACGACGAACTTTGCGCGCCAGATTGTGCTGGACTTTGAGTTTGCGCCGGTGCCAAAGCAGCGCCAGCGACGTGGGCTGCGTAATGAGATTATCGAGGTCGGCGCCGTCAAGCTCGATTACCACGGCAACGTTATGGGCGAGTTCTCGCAGTTTGTGCAGACGGAATTTACCGAAGGCGTTGCGTTTTCCGTCCGCGAGCTTACGGGGATATCGGCCGTGGACACTGCGATGGCCGATCCGCTCTACATGGTAATCAAAAGGCTCAGCGATTGGATCGGTCGCTACTCCGCACAGGTAGTTTGCTGGAGCGGGGCGGACCGTCGACAGCTTTTGACCGAGTGCCAGGCAAAGCACATCGATCTTTCCGCATTTCCTACGGATTGGGCCGACCTGCAGGCGTTTTACACCTCGATCATGGACGTGGGCAGCCACGGGTGCGTCTCTTTGAGTGACGCGGCGACGTGGTTTGGCATCGAGTTCGACGAGTCGACGGGTCACGCCCACAGCGCCCTTGCCGATGCGCGCGTGACCGCCAAGCTGCTCAAGCAGGTGATGGACGGGGACTACCGCGTGAGCCCGCGCGCCCAGGAAGTCCGCCAGCGGTGGGGGATGGGCGAGCGACCCCAGACGCGCCTTTCCAGCAAGTGCCCCGAGCTGAGAGACCTGCTGCTGAGGCTGAAGGCGGAGGGGAGGTAGGCGGGGCAGACAATATTGTCGTTTCGCCTGTGAAGAAGGAACCAATTAACTACAAAGTGTGGATGGCTTCTAGTGAAGACTTAAACACCAGACTAAGAAAAGGTTATCGAGCCATTGGGACTGCAGCATTCGCCCATCGCAAGACGTTACTCGTTCAAATTGGGACGCTCCACATCCTATGAAATGGTTAATGCGGAGCGTCCCTAGAACTCTGTCTTCTGTTACCTAATAGTAGAGTTCGATATACGAATACGCCTTATCAAAAAGAGCCTGGTCTTTGAGCTTATAGCGCATCCACAGAATGGCACGGAGCTGTTTTTTAACCTCTTTCACGCCAGCCGTGGTAGCTTGCCAGCCGTCGAAGCGAGTTATTTTAACGATCTCGTCAATGTCATTGACGATGTTCTCGACGATGATAGGCGTGTCGCCGTTCTTGATGCCGTTAAAGAGCTCAGTGAGAGCAGCCTTTCCCTTGTCCTCCTCTTCCTCGGGCACGACTTCCTTTTCGGCGGCTCGTGCTTCTTTGGCGAGGTCGATGAGCATCTTGAGGAACTCGACGCTGTTGATGAGACCTTGCTCGTGACGTTCCCTCAGGTCCTCCAGGCGCTCGCCGAGCTTCTGGAACTTGCCATTCTTATCGTGCCTGCGGATTCGGGCGACGAGATCTATCTCCAGCTTACGCGTGATCTTCTCGGTATTGCTCTTGTCGTTGATGAAGTGCTCGATCATGTCCTCGTCGAGCTCAAGGATGTCGTCATCGTCTCGGACTCTCTCGACGGTGATGTTCTCGTGCACGAGCTCGATTGTCTTGGGCCCGAGCGCTGCCCAGATGAGCTTCCCGCGATTGTCTACCGGTCTCACGGAATCGTAGACCTGCGAGAGCCAGATGAAATCGGGCTTGTAGGGATTGAGACATGCGTCGGGCGAAAGGGCTTCCCACGCTCTGTTCAAGACCGAGAAGTCGGCCCCAAACTGGTCTTTCACCTTTGTCGTTGGCAGGCATTGTTGAGCTTCGAGAAGGGACTCCCAATCCGCGCTGCGGCGGTCTCTGACCGTTGAGAAGTACTCAAGACAGCAATGCATAAGCCCGGGTAGCTCGGCCTTTACCTCGTCGATGTTGGTTATAACCTTCTGCACCTCGGCCTCGTCGAAGTGCAGAGACTTGGCGACGTTGTCGAAGAGGCCGATATAGTCGACAATGAGACCGAATGTCTTCTTGTCGTTGTAGACGCGGTTGGTTCGACAGATTGCCTGCAACAGCGTGTGGTCGCGCAAGGGCTTGTCAAGGTACTGAGTTTGCAGGATGGGCGCATCGAACCCCGTGAGCAGCTTTGCAGTGACGATGAGAATCTTGAGTGGATCGTCCGGGTCGCGGAAACGGTCAAGGAGCTTTTCTTCGGCATCGCGATCGCGACGATATGCCTTGTACCGGTCCTCCTTGTCGTTGTTCGTGTCCATGACGATGGTGACTGCATCAGCGCCCAAGAGCTTGTCGAGCTCCTCCTTATACAGCAGGCAGCACTCTCGGTCGTAGCAGACTACCTGCGCCTTGAAGCCGTCGGGCTCAACCTTCGATTTGAAGTGTTTGGCAATGTGTTCACACACCTTGTGAATGCGGTCGGGGGCCTTCATGACGGCTTCGATCTTGACGCGCCTGGTGAGTTCCGCCTTGTCCTCTTTGCTGAGGTCTCGGGTCATTTCGTCAAAGGCGGCGTTCACGACCTCTTGGTTGACGTGGAGCTCGACGGGAACGGTTTCAAAATGGAGCGGCAATGTGGCGTGGTCGCGGATGGAGTCGGCGAAGGAATAGCGGCTCATGTAGCCGGACTTGTCCTCTTTGGCACCGAAGGTGTGGAACGTGTTCTTGTCGGTTCGGTTGATGGGCGTGCCGGTCAAGCCGAAGAAGAAGGCGTTTGGCAAGGCGAGTCGCATCTTCTCGCCGAGGTCGCCCTCTTGGGTGCGGTGCGCCTCGTCGACCATGAGGATGATGTTCTCGCGCTCGTTGAGTGTCCCCGCAACCTCGCCGAATTTGAAGATGGTGGTGATGAGGACCTTTCTCATGTCCTGCTTGAAGAAGGACTCAAGCTCCTCCTTGCTGCCGGCGCTTGCGAGGTTGGGGATATCGGATGCGTTGAAGGTCCCTGTGATCTGGGTCTCGAGGTCGATTCGGTCATCCACGATGACGACGGTCGGGTTCTTGAGTTCGGGGACCATGCGCAGCTTCTGGGCGGCGAATACCATGAGCAGTGACTTTCCTGAGCCCTGGAAATGCCAAATGAGGCCACACTTCGGGTATCCTGCGCGGACGCGGTCCACGATGAGGTTCGCGCCCTCGAACTGTTGGTAGCGACAGATCAGCTTGATGCGTCGATGCTTCTTGTCGGTGGCGAAGAGCGTGAAGAACTGGAAGATGTCCATGACGTTCGAGGGGGTGAGCATGGATGCCATGCTTCTCTTGACGTCGGCAAGTGTGCCCTCGCTCTTCTTGTCGCCCTCATGCCAGGGTCCCCACATCTCGGGAGGCATGTTCACCGACCCGTAGCGATAGCATTTTCCTTCGCTGGCGAAGTTGATGGCGCTACAGACGAACATCTGCGGGATGCTCTTCTCATATTTAGCGATGTCGCCAGCGCCGTCGAGCCAGGTTATCGAATCGCGCACCGGCGTCTTGAGCTCGCCGATGACGAGCGGAAATCCATTGACAAGAAGGACGAGGTCGAGGCGCTTGCCGCCCTGTTCCTGGGGGTAGACCCACTGGTTGGTGACGATGTACTCGTTTTTGTCAAGATCGCCGTCCGCCGCCGTGCCAAAGAAGCGGATGGGGACCATGCGGCCGTCTTTGCCGTAGGGGAATGAGTTCTCCTCGATGACGAGCTTTTTGAACCGCTCGTTGGTGGAGACCAGGTTCTGCGGACTTGTGGACTGAATGAGGGCCCTGAGTCGGTAGATGATCTCGTCGGCGCGATCGGGGTCTTCTGCAATCTCCGGGTTAAGCCTGATGAGGGCGTCCTTGACCATGGGCTCGACCATGACGTCGGCATGGCGGCGCGGGAGGTCTTCGGCAGCCACGTATCTCCAGCCAAGGCTGGCAAGCGCCTCGACGCTCATTTGCTCGATGGTGTTGTCCTCGTTAAACATTTCCGAGCCCTAACTCCTGGTTCAAGATTTTCTTCGTCGTGGCGTTTAGCTCATCGAGGGCCTTTTGTACGGCAAATTTCGATTTGTCGATCGAAGTGGCGAAGTCAGCGAATTCTCTCTGGAGGGAAAACGGAGGCACAGGAATCTCAATTGATCGAATTTTCCTGGTACTTAAGGTGTGTAAACCTGAGGTATTGACCGCTTTAGCCATGATTTGTCTCCTTCCTTCGGAGGACGACAAGAAAGTTTGAACATAAAGCGGGAGGGCCTCGTCTCTTAGGCGAACTCGGATTAGGTGATTCTGATGGACGCAAGGATCAATTTGACCATTCCAAATTGCCGATCTTCCTATTTGTGTATCGCTGCCATTACCCTCAACAATTAACAAGTCGCCGGATATTAGCCTAACGGCTTCATACTCCTGTTCCGTCAGTCCAATGGTCTTCACTTCCGTTAGGTCAAGTTCATTGGGGAGAATATTGGCGACACGAAGGTATGGAAGCTGCAACTTCATGGCTTCTCGTTTTTTGTTCTTTGTAATCCCGCCCTGAATATCAGCTATGTCTTCAAGATGTTTTATCGGAATGCCAGGCTTATCGAACATCTCGACAAATTGTGATTTGACGACGTCATCGCAGGCTGTAAGCAGCTGCCTGTAGTGAGACCTCGTTTCTTGTGCGGTCCAGAGTATGTCGGCAAGATCTTCTTGCTTAGCGATGCTGGGAAGCTCGAATTCAAATTGCGAAAGGCTCTGCCACTTGACTCTTGGCGAGAGGGAGCCTGCCGAATTGGTGACGGCGTGCTCGAATAGGGCGTCGTTCTGGATGATGAACGGGAGCAGCCTCGGAGAGAGGTTGTCCTTGGGGGCGATGACGGTGATGTCTCCAGAGCAGATTCCGTCGAATGGGGCGACGGCCGCTTTGCGCAGGTAGGCCCTGCGACGCCCGAACAGCACCTGCCCCTTTGAGAAAGCCTTAGTGAAGGTGGTCTCGACACCTTCGTCCCAATGGGCGAGTTCGACTTCGCCGGGGTCCAGATGCTCAAGGCCGACCGTCGGCAGTTCTTGGTCTACAGGGACCTTCTGTTTGATTTCGCGGGCCACATCGCCCAGGCAAACGTGGGTCATGTTACTCACCATCGTTTTCATGCAATTTCGCAGCAATAATATCGAGCAGGGACGCGGCCTCTGTGGAGGCGGCTCTCCAGCTTTCTACCGTCTCCTCGATGCTTCTGTCGTCAGCATTTTCATCATTGGAGGGCTTCACGTACAGAGGGATGGAGAGCGAGAAGGCGTTGCCCTCGAGCTCACTAAACGATGCGTGGGATGAGAACCCTTCGATGTCCTCGTCAGATCGGTAGGCATCGACGATTCTCTTGATGTGTTGAGGCTCAAGGTAGCTTTGCGCGTTCTTGCGGGTTACCTCGGCAGAGGCATCTACGAACAGTATTTTCTTGCTTCGATTCGGCGCTTTCTCGCTGCGGCAGATGAGGATGCAGGCCTCCATGGGCGAGTTGAAGAAGAGGTTTGCGCCGAGTCCGATGACCGCCTCAACGAGATCGCTTCTCACGAGCCTTTCGCGCATCTCCGATTCCTCGTTGCGGAAGAGTACGCCATGGGGGAGGAGAATGGAGCACCTGCCTGTGTGTGGGTCCATACTCTTGAGGATGTGCTGTATGAAGGCGTAGTCTGCTCGTCCCTGCGGCGGGGTGCCGAGGAAGTTGCGGCCGTAGGGGTCCGACGCGAACGCCTCGCGGTCCCATTGTTTGATCGAGTAGGGAGGGTTAGCGAGTACCATATCGAAGGTGCGCAGCTTTCCCGCCTCGAGGAAGGCTGGGTGCCGTAGCGTGTCGTCGTTTGCGATTTCGAAGTCCTCGACGCCGTGCAGGAATAGGTTCATGCGTCCGATGGCGGAGGATAGCTGGTTGATCTCCTGTCCGTAGGCGTGAACATTGCGCCATTCCTCTCCGTGCTGTTTGAGGTGGGCAATGGAGGAGATGAGCATGCCGGCGCTGCCGCAGGTGGGGTCGTAGATGGACTCGCCGGGCCTGGGCTGGAGGATTTCGGTCATTAGGTGGACGACCGTGCGATTGGTGTAGAACTCTTGAGCGGTGTGTCCAGAATCGTCCGCAAACTTCTTGATGAGGTACTCGTAGCCCTGGCCGAGCTCGTCCTCGGGGCAATTGGCGATGGAGAGCGTTATAGCGCTGAAGTGCTCGATGAGGTCCTTGAGCAGGCGGTCGGGAAGTCGTTTCTTGTTAGTCCAGGCGGCGTCGCCGAAGATACCACGCAGCTTGGAACCGTTGGCCGTCTCGATGGCGCGGAAGGCGCCCACGATGGCCTTACCGATGTTTTCCGTGGCCTCGCGGACATCGCACCAGTGGGCGCCGTCCGGGATTGCGAAGCTGTGATTCTCGGGAAGGGCGGCGAACTCCGCATCTCCGTCAGAGGCTTCCAATGCCTCGGCGGTCTCCTCGTCGTAAACATCTGAGAGGCGCTTGAAGAATAGCAGCGGGAATATGTACTGCTTGTACGAGCCGGCATCGATGTAGGTGCGCAGCAGAACCGCCGCGTTCCATAGATGGTTGTTCAGCTCTTCCTGGGGGATTCTACTCTCCATCGACATAGCCTCCCTTTGAGAGCAGCTCAAGGAGCTTCTCCTCGGACTTCCTCGTCTGGCGAAGGAGGTCGTAGAAACGTTTCCTGGTTTCCGCCGGCGGCTCGATCTCCTCGCGCCTTCTTTCGACGTAATTGTTCGCCGAGAGCACGTAACCCTCGCGCTCTATATCATCGAGCGTCGCGATGGCGCACTTCTCTACGACGGGTTCGTAGGATTGATAGAGGGAGAGCATCTCCTGAGCGTTCTCCTCCGTGATCATGTTCTGCGCGCGCTGGGCGGTGAAGATCTCGGTACCGTCGATGATGCAGACGCGGCCCCGATGCGCCGGAGGCTTGTCATTCCGGAGGAACAGCACGCAGGCGGAGACGCCGGTGCTGTAGAAGACGCCGCTCGCGAGCGAGATCACTGCCTCGACCTTGTCTGACTTGAGCAACTCCTTGCGGATGGCACCCTCCTTGCCGCCGTGGAACAGTGCGCCCTGGGGCAGCACTACGGCGCAGCGACCGCTCTTCTCGTCCATGGAGCAGACCATATGCTGCACCCATGCGAAGTCCGCCGACTTGTCGGTGGGGACACCCCAGATGTTGCGGCCCCATGGGTCCGAGGAGAACTCTGCGGATCCCCAGTTCTTAAGGGAGAAGGGTGGATTGGCGAGGACGCAGTCGAACGACCTGAGGGTGTTCCCGGCAAGGAAGGCGGGCTCGCGCAGGGTGTCGCCCTGGGCGATGCGGAAGTCCTTCGCGCCGTGGAGATACAGGTTCATTCGCGCTATGGCGGACGTGCCGAGGTTCTTCTCTTGGCCATAGAGCTTTCCGTAAGCTAGCTTGGAGTTGTCCATCTGCCGCACGGCTTCGATGAGCATACCGCCCGTGCCGCAGGCGGGGTCATAGACGGTCTCGCCAGGTTTCGGCTCAAGCAGGGAGACCATCATCTTGACGATTTCGCGCGGGGTGTAGAACTCGCCGGCGTTCTTCTTCTGCATGTCGGCGAACTTCTTGATCAGGTATTCGTAGGCGTCGCCCATCATGTCGGCGCTGTAGTTTCTGTTGCCGAACTTCTTTGCTGAGAAGTGCTCGACGAGGTCCTTCAGGCGCTCGTCGGAGAGCTTGCCTTTGTCTGTCCAGCTCGCATCGTCGAAGCTACTGAAGAGGCCGCTGAGGGTATCGGGGTTGGCTCGTTCGATTCCTACCATGGCGTCTACGATTGCCTTGCCGACGTTTGCGCCGGTGTTGCGCACGTCCTGCCAATGGCAGCCGTCCGGCACCGCGAAGCTGTGGTTTTCGGGCAGGGCGGCGTAGTCTTCGTCTCCGTCCGACATCTCTAGAGCTTCGGTGGTCTCCTCGTCGTAGACGTCGGAGATGCGCTTGAAGAAGAGCAACGGTGTGATGTAGCTCTTGTACTCGTCCTGGTTGATGGGGCCACGCAGGATATCGCAGGCTCCGAGTAAGTGGTTTCCCAGCTCGGATTTACTTATCGGTTCTTCAGTCATTCAGGTACCTATGAGCTCAAAAATACAAATTACAGCCCTTGTGATTATACCGTCATATTTGCCGAGATAAATGAGCTGAGCATCGCCGCCCATTCAGACATCCTGCGTCTGTAAATCACAATTTGTCGAAATGTTTGGGGATGAGAAATGGGGTTTCAAGCCCCTATCGGAGTGCGTTGATTCCATTGATACCGGTAAAAGTATGAATTGCGGAGAAGGCCCACGAGGAGTTGGTGGTTTTGGGGTCCTTAAGCTGAGCGCGCTATCTTCAGGTACTTTTGTCGCCTCCGAAAACAAAGTGATTTCTAAAGACAACTTCATGTCTATAAAAGAGGTCGAAAAGGGTGACCTCTTGTTTGCACGCAAAAATACGCCTGAGCTAGTTGGCACAACCGTTTATGTTCCAAACGAAGTGAGGGGCCTTATGTTTCCCGATCTCGTCTTTCGTATGAAACCGAAGGATGTCAACGCGCTGTATTTACTTGCGTACATGAGAAGTGACCGTGGCCTCGATTTAATTCAAGGCATGGCCCACGGATCGGCAAAATCCATGGTCAACATCCCTAAAACTCAGCTGGCAAGGCTGCCGGTTCCGGTTCCTCCGCTCGAGCTCCAACAGGAGTTCGCCGACTTCGTCGCCCAGGTCGACAAATCGAAATTTAAGTTAGGTACCTGCGGTGGGATGCTTTGACATTGCGCTGGTCGACCATTGCGTACCTTAATGTGGTGTCTATTTTTTTATGGCCAAGGAGCACCTGGACTTGTTCGATGGGCATTCCTTTGTCGATTGCCTTTGTGGCAAGCGTTCTTCTGAACTTATGAGGGTGGACCCTTCCTAAATCAAGCTCGCGCCCCAGTTTTCTAAGCAGCGCCTCGACGCCGCCAATTTGTAGCCTCTCGTGTGGCGCCTTGCTCGACACGAAGAGTGCTTCCGAGCTGTCCATTCGGGTTGACAGGTAATTCTCGATATGGACTTTAGTCTTTGCGTCAAAATAGACGATGCGGTCCTTATTTCCCTTGCCGTGTACGATGCACTCACGATTGATGGTGTCGACAGAGCTCCTGTCCAACGAGACAAGTTCGCCCACACGCATGCCCGTGGAGCGCAACAGGTCGATCAGGGCAAGGTTTCGGGGCGACCCGCAGTTATCACAAAGAATCTCAACGACTTCATCGCTATACGTTTCCTTAATGGGTTGTGGGGCCTTGACCCTTTTAATGCGTCTAACCGGACTCTTGATGATATGGTCTTCATCTTCGAGCCATGAGTAGAAGCTTGAGATGATTCTTCGGACATTGTCGACGGTGACGCGACTGACGCCGGCTTTTTGCTGATAGTCGGAAAGATAGGACCTAATCTCTTCGGTTCCCAGGTCGCAGGCTGGCGTGTCGAACGATTCAAGCAGTTTATTAATGGTTGCTTCGTAGTAGGCGACAGTCCTATCCGAGCAACCTTCGAGGCGTTTCGCGGACAGAAAAAGATCGAGGAATGATTTGTTGTCACTGTCGCCGCTGTTCTCAGCTAACTGGTTTTCATCGAAAAGGCAGTGCGATAAAACCTTTTTGAGCTGGCGGTTCTGCTGCGTGGTCAGGTAGGGGAGCATGAGGCGGGTAATTTCTCTAGCCGTTTTCGTGAGATCCATGGTGGCGTCCTTCCTTGCGCGGTGGGTGGCGCTATTTCCCTTTGTTTACCCGTGCGTTATGGAAGGGATGCCGGGTGGCACTTCCGCTAGGCAGCGTCAAGGGGACCCGTGAAACCCTGCGCAGGCCTCTGCATCACTCCGGTGCGGCTTTGCCTGCAAAGCGAGATGTTCAGAAGCGTTTTCTTAGCGGGGGATGTCTTTCGGATTCTTTTGATGGGGATGTGGAAACACTGATGAAGTTTACGAATAGCGAGGTTGAGGGGTTCGCCTGTGCCCATCGCCTCTCGTGTGCGGATGGATGGTGCCGGTGGTTGTTTGAGACTGCAGTCGCGCCGACGGGATTGGTTGGGGTCGGTACAAGGCGAGCACGCCCCATGCCGTTATGGTAGATGCATCTTTGTCGATAGAGCGCTCGATTAATCTACGCGGGAGCGCTGAGAAGATCTTCCAGCATCGGGTCTACCCCGGCGGCGACCATGCCCTCGATCAGGTGCTGGGCGTGGAACCGACCAACTGTCCATGCGATTTATGAAAGCGTCTGACAAGCGCGCTCCTTGATATCAAATGCAGCTTTGCTTAGAACGATTGCCTCTGCGATGTCGGCAAATACGTCGTGATCTCCCCATGTCTTACAGGCTTGTATCATGCCCTGGTCGATAGCATCCATAACAAAGGTGCCGGATCCGTCCGCAACGCACACGCCGTCGGCGAAGAGTTTCCAGCTGGACGGCTCACGCGAGTCGTTTCTGGGCAGCTTAATCTGTAGTACGTGCGGGCCGCCAGCAGCACAGAGCTCTTCCTCGAGCACCTGCACCGTAAAGCGCATCTGGTGGGAGAGGCTGCTCTTGACCATGGCCGAGGCATAGCCGCTCGGCTCGTCCAGAAGATGCATTCGTTTTGGCTTGGTTGCCAGGTTGTGGAAGTTGCGCTCACTGCGCACGGAGAAATTGTCCATACGGACTCCTTTCATCGATGTTGGCAGGGCCACCGTGCCTCTTGGCCGGTTGGCGTCGGGATCGTGGAGCCAACTCTCTACCCCGACTCTGGATAAAACGCGCCCGCTCCTTGCGGGCAAGAGAAAGTCTATCAACGTGTACGGACAGAAATCAAGCGCCGCCTGCGAAATGACGTGCAAGCGGCGCTTGATTTCGCCGGCTGCTGTTAGGCTTAAATTCGAAAAAGTGTCGAAATATCCCGTGTAAAAGTACGGAAAAGTGTCGTAATGCACACTTTAGAACTTCGAAAAAGTGTCGAAATGAGCACCTAACAACCGCGGAAAAGTGTATCCTAGTGCTAAAACAGCACGTAATAAGGGATGCACTTATGCTGCAGAGAAAAGCGAAAGCACAGTTTGAATCTTGGCTTGCCTCGTCGCCTAACAAGGCTCTTTTGGTCAAGGGCGCCCGACAGGTAGGAAAGTCATATCTGGTCAACGTCTTTGCAAACGAATCGTTCGAAAATGTCGTGACGTTCGACCTTATCGCCGACGCGTCCGTGCGTGATTCGTTTTTGGCGGCGAAAAGTGCGGATGACCTGCTTATGCGCATGTCTATCGCTGCGACGCAGCCGATGGTTGCGAACAAGACCGTCGTGGTTATCGACGAGGTGCAGCGATGCCCCAACGTGGTGACGTTTATCAAATACCTGGTCCAGCGCGGCGACTTTCGATACATCCTTACCGGATCGCTCCTTGGCGTTGAGCTCGAGGGCATCGATTCCCTGCCGGTGGGGTATGTCGAGCAGGTCCAGATGTACCCGCTCGACTTTGAAGAGTTTTGCTGGGCAAATGGCGTTGGTGCCAGCGTGTTTGACATGCTCAGGGGCTGTCTAAAGGATGAGGAGGAGCTCCCCGGCTACCTGTATGACCGCTTGCTCAATCTGTTCCATCAGTATGTGGTGGTGGGAGGCATGCCCGACGCGGTCAATTCCTTCTTGGCGACGCGCAATGTCGACGAGGTTCGAAACATCCACCGCGATCTTCACGCCCTGTATCGCGATGACATCGCAAAGTACGCTCCGCCCGAGCTACGCTTGATTATTCGCGATATCTATGATTTGATTCCCAGCGAGGCCGGTTCAAAAAACAAGCGATTCAAGCTGTCGTCGATTAGCGGTGTTAAGCGTTTTTCGCAGGTGACAGACCATTTTCTTTGGCTTTCGGAGGCGGGTGTTGCGCTTCCCGTGTATAACGTGACAGCTCCGGTAGCGCCTCTTTTAATGGGGGAGCAGCGAAATCTGTTTAAGCTGTTTTACTTGGACACCGGAATGCTCATGTCCTCATATTCCAAGAAGGTTGCCCAAGGAGTTTTTGATGGAGAGGCAGAAGGCCCCTTTGGCATGAATATGGGGGCGGCATTCGAGGGCTTTGTCGCGCAAGAGCTCAAGGCCCACGGATTCAGATTGCGCTACTTTACGTCTAAAAAGGTCGGCGAGCTCGATTTTGTTGAGGAGACGCTCGATGGGGAAGTGCTTGCTATCGAGGTCAAATCGGGCAAGAGCTTTAAGTCCCACGCGGCGCTCGATAACGCACTGGCAACGAAGGGCTACGGAATCGATCGCGCCCTGGTACTTGCGGAATGTAATCTTCACCGCGATGGTGACGTGCTGTATCTACCCATCTTTATGACAGGGCTTTTGGAGCCGTAATGTGCCGCCGGCTCTTCCGGCCCTCCCTTAACCCTCGCTACTCGTCGTCCTCGTCGTTGGGGTCGCCCTTGAGGGTGTTGGTGTCCAGGTACTGGTTGTCGTCCTCTTTTTGCTGGGTCTCCGACTCCGCTTGGGTGGGGCCGCGGAACAGCTGGAACCCCTCAAACGCAATGACACCGAGCAGGGCAATGATAATGGCGATAAAGGCAACCTTGACTGCCTGCGGAAATTCCGAGAAACGCAGCGCCTTTTCCTCGGCGTAATAATCGGCAAAGCGCTCTTCGCCCGTGCTTTTGGTATACGCCGGCGCGGACGCGGCCTCCGGGTCATATTCCGGTGCAGGCGTGGCGGCGTACGGATCGTTGAGATAATCGCTCGATGCGGTGCCATAGTTCTCGGTCTCGATGCGACCGTTGCCAGCATAGCCATCGGAATAATCGGAATATGCCGCACCGCCCTCATAGTCCGCGGCGCTCGTGTTGGCGGCAAAAAGCGGGTTAACTGGAACATCGAGCGCCGGCATGCCGGTAGAGGTCTCATCCAGATCGGTTGCAGCCCAGGAATCGTAGGCAACCTGATGGGCAACGGGCTCATCGAGCCTTGCGACCGGAGGCTTGCGTGCCGCAGGAACAGGCAACTGCTGGGCGCTGTACATAACGGTGCTGTCGGCCGATTTGCCCTGCGTCGCTGCTGCGAGAAATGCCGCCGTCTCGGACGGGTCGCTTGCGGGGCGGGGAGCGGGCGTGGGCGCCGAAGTGGGTGCGGGCGTAGGCGCGGGCGTCGAAACAGGCGACTGCGCAGGAGTCGGCGCAGATACGGGCTCAGGCGCAAGTGCGGGATTGGGGCTTGACGGGCGAGCCCCGCCGCCCATGAGTTCGTCGGCGGTCCACGGACGATCATCCATCACGTCGTCAAGGCTCAGCGAAAACAGGTCGTCTTCACTCTCATCGAACATGCGGTGCACATGTCCACCAATTGCCGGAATCAATCCGCGACCGGTGCATGATGCCTTGCTCAACGCCATTCTGTCCCATCCTTTCGAAATACTAATGACATCGATTATATGGAACTTCCCAAGCGGCTCGGTCTTGGATTCGTGCTTTCCAGAACTCGCGCCCAAAAGGGGAGGGGCAATCCAGGCGAGTGCCTACTTGTCGCCGGCCGCCGCCTTGGCCTCATTGAGGTAGCTATAGAAGCTGTACTTGGAGATGCCAAAGAACTCACAGGCGCGCTCGCTCGACTTGGAAATGAGGAAGGCACCGCGACGGTCGAGGTAGCCAATGGCACGAATGCGCTCGTCTTTGGTCATGAGCGCCGCGGGCTTGCCCACAAACTGCTCGCACTCGTGCAGCAGGTCCTCGAGCAGGTCGCCGATGTTCTTGGTAATGGGCTCGGGCTCGGTATAGCCCGTGCCGCCGGTGCCGGTAAAGGCATCGAGCGAGCGCTCAAAAGCCTTCATGAGCGTAATGTCAAAGTTAATGCCCAAAATGCCGACGGGCTTGCCCTCGTCGTTGCGGATAAAGATCGTCGACGATTTGAGCAGCTTGCCGTCAGCGGTTTTAGTGAGGTACGGCTCGCGGTCGTGTACGTCGGTGGCGCCCTCGTGCATGGACTCAAACACGATATGGCTGGGGCCGTCACCCAGTTTGCGTCCGCTGACGTGGCCGTTTTCAATCACTACGATGGAGTGGTCCACGTCCTCGGTCTCCAGATCGTGGACGACGATTTCGCAGTTGGGGCCAAATTGGAGCGCCAGGCCGTGTGCAAGGCGCTTATAAAACTCAATCTGTGCGGGGGTCATAGGTGCCTTCCTAAAAATTAGTTTGGGCTCACTGTGCCATAAACCACACATGACCGCAAACAAATCCATCAACAAGGCAATTCATGACCGTTCGGCGGCGAAAAAGTACCGATTGCGGCAACAAACAATTCGTTAGGTATACCAATCAAAAAGTGTGATAGAACATTACTAACAAACTTTTTGTTTGGCATCCACATAAAAGTTCAGTCGTGTGAATGGGATCGGGCTGAAACGCGTATGCGGGGGCCGGCAAGAGAGGACTTAAGGAGTTCACCGTATGGCCGATAAGATCCAGTGGGCGGGCAACACGATGCCCAAGAGCGATGACAAGCACTTGGGAATCATGAGCCTCGACCACGTGAAGAAGGCCCGCGCCTTCCACCAGTCGTTCCCCCAGTACACCGTCACTCCGCTTGCCCGCCTGGACGGTCAGGCCGCGCGCTTGGGTCTGTCCAACCTGTGCGTTAAGGACGAGAGCTATCGCTTTGGCCTCAACGCCTTTAAGGTTCTGGGCGGCTCGTTTGCCATGGCCAACTACATTGCCGACGAGACCGGCAAGGACGTTGCCGACTGCACCTTCGATTACCTGACCTCCGATCAACTGGCCGAGGACTTTGGCCAGGCCACCTTCTTTACCGCCACCGACGGCAACCATGGCCGCGGCGTGGCATGGGCTGCCAACAAGCTGGGCCAGAAGGCCGTCGTGCACATGCCCAAGGGTTCCACCAAGCCCCGCTTCGATAACATCGCCGCCGAGGGCGCCACGGTGACCATCGAAGAGGTCAACTACGACGAGTGCGTGCGCATGGCCGCCGCCGAGGCCGACGCCTGCGAGCGCGGCGTCATCGTTCAGGACACCGCCTGGGAGGGCTACGAGAAGATCCCGTCCTGGATCATGGAGGGTTACGGCACCATGGCTTCCGAGGCTGCAGAGCAGCTGCGCGAGATGGCCATCAACCGCCCGACGCACGTCTTTGTCCAGGCTGGCGTGGGTTCGCTCGCCGGTGCCGTGGTGGGCTACTTCACCAACCTGTATCCCGATAACCCGCCGACCTTCGTCGTGGTTGAGTGCGCGCCTGCTGCCTGCCTGTACAAGGGCGCTGCCGCCGGCGACGGAGATCCGCGCATCGTGGATGGTGACATGCCCTCCATCATGGCCGGCCTGTGCTGCGGCGAGCCCAACATCCTTGGCTGGGATATCTTGCGCAACCACACCACCGCTTTCGTGTCCTGCCCCGACTGGGTCACCGCTCGCGGCATGCGCACCCTGGGCGCTCCCGAGAAGGGCGACCCGCGCGTCATCTCCGGCGAGTCCGGCGCTGTGACCACCGGCCTGGTCGAGACCCTCATGCTCGATCCCGAGTACGCCGAGCTCAAGGAACTCATCGGCCTGGACAAGACGAGCTCCGTGCTCTGCTTCTCCACGGAAGGTGACACGGACCCCGACCAGTATCGTCGAATTGTTTGGGAAGGCGAATATCCCACTTGCTAATCGTTAGGGCGGAGTAAATAGGTATCGCTCCGCCACCTCACAGGTAGATTCCTTCGTTTGAAAGGTTATGAACAATGGCTAAAGAACTCGATTTCGACGCTATCAAGGCTGCTGCTGAGTCCCATCGTGCTGATATGACGCGTTTTCTTCGCGCAATGATTAGCCACCCCTCTGAGTCCTGCGAGGAGGGTGAGGTTGTCGCTTGCATTAAGGCCGAGATGGAGAACCTTGGCTATGACGAGGTCAAGGTCGACGGCCTGGGCAACGTTATGGGCTTTATGGGCGAGGGCGACAAGATCATCGCCATCGACTCCCACATCGACACCGTCGGTATCGGCAACATCGAGAACTGGGATGCCGATCCCTATGAGGGCTACGAAACCGACGAGATCATCTACGGCCGCGGCGGCTCCGACCAGGAGGGCGGCATGGCTTCTGCTACCTATGCTGCCAAGATGATGAAGGACATGGGCCTCATCCCCGAGGGCTACAAGATCATGGTCGTCGGCACCGTCCAGGAAGAGGACTGCGACGGCATGTGCTGGCAGTACATCTACAACAAGGACGGCATTAAGCCCGAGTTCGTCATTTCCACCGAGCCCACCGACGGCGGCATCTACCGCGGTCACCGCGGCCGCATGGAGATCCGCGTCGACGTTCACGGCACCTCCTGCCACGGCTCCGCTCCCGACCGCGGCGACAACGCCATCTACAAGATGGCCGACATCATCGCCGACGTCCGCGCCCTCAACAACAACGGCTGTGACGAGTCGACCGACATCAAGGGCCTCGTCAAGATGCTCGACCCCAAGTACAACCCCGAGCACTTCGAGGACGCCCGCTTCCTGGGCCGCGGCACCTGCACCGTCAGCCAGATCTTCTACACCAGCCCCAGCCGCTGCGCTGTCGCTGACTCCTGCGCCATCTCCATCGACCGTCGCATGACCGCCGGTGAGACCTGGGAGTCCTGCCTGGAAGAGATCCGTAACCTGCCGGCCGCCAAGAAGTACGGCGACGACGTGAAGGTCTCCATGTACATGTACGACCGTCCGTCCTGGACCGGCGAGGTCTACGAGACCGAGGCTTACTTCCCCACGTGGATCAACAAGGAGACCGCTCCGCACGTCAAGGCCCTCGTCGACGCCCACAAGGCCATGTTCGGTGACGAGCGCATCGGCTGCGAGCCCAGCATGGACAAGCGCACCGGTCGCCCGCTGTGCGACAAGTGGACCTTCTCCACGAACTGCGTTTCCATCCAGGGCCGCTATGGCATCCCCTGCGTCGGCTTCGGCCCGGGTGCCGAGTCTCAGGCTCACGCTCCCAACGAGGTCACCTACAAGGACGACCTGGTCACCGCTGCCGCCATGTATGTGGCTGCCCTGAACCTCTACGATCCGAGCCAGGCCGATGGCGACGCCACCGTGTTCCGCGCCGGTCTGACCAACAACAAGATCGATTAGTCCCATTCCTCGATTTTGTTGAGCCGGGGGCCGCTCGTGTCCCCGGCACCCCCTGTTGACTTGGGGCCCGCGGTCGTTATCTCCCATGCTTCCTCAACGGTGGCGGGTCCTCGTCATGGTGCTCTGCATGTTCTAGCCACACGCGCATGCCGGAGCACATCTACTCACTGCGATCGTTTCATCTTTAGAAAGGACATTTCCATGGACGCTAAGTTTACCGAGCTCGTCGAGCAGCTGAACGGCCTCGATTTTAAGGGTATGTACGGCAGCGACTTCCTGCACACCTGGGACAAGACTACCGATGAGCTCAAGGCTCTCTACATCGTCGCCGACGCCCTGCGCGAGCTGCGCGAGAACAACGTCTCGTCCAAGATCTTCGACTCGGGTCTGGCCGTCTCCCTGTTCCGCGACAACTCCACCCGTACGCGCTTCTCCTTCTCTAAGGCCGCCAACCTGCTCGGCCTTGAGCTGCAGGACCTGGACGAGAAGAAGTCCCAGATCGCTCACGGCGAGACCGTACGCGAGACCGCTACCATGATCTCCTTCATGGCCGACGTCATCGGCATCCGCGATGACATGTACATCGGCAAGGGCGACGCCTACATGGCCGAGGTCTCTGAGTCCGTGCAGCAGGCCTACGAGGACGGCGTTCTGGATCACCGTCCCACGCTCATCTCCCTGCAGTCCGATTCCGACCACCCCACGCAGTCCTCTGCCGACATGCTCTACCTCATCAACGAGTTTGGCGGCCTCGAGAACCTCAAGGGCAAGAAGGTTGCCGTCACCTGGGCCTATTCGCCCTCTTACGGCAAGCCGCTGTCCTGCCCGCAGTCGCTGATCAGCCTGCTGCCCCGCTTTGGCATGGACGTCACCCTGGCTCACCCCGAGGGCTATGACCTCATGCCCGAGGTCGTCGAGCGCGCCAAGGGCTACGCCGCCGAGTCCGGCACCACCTTTAAGCAGGTCAACACCATGGCCGAGGCCTTCGAGGGCGCCGACATCGTGATCCCCAAGAGCTGGGCTCCGTTTGCCGCCATGGAGAAGCGCACCAACCTGTACGCCGAGGGCGACGACGCCGGCATCGCAGCGCTCGAGAAGGAGCTGCTCGCCCAGAACGCCACCCATCAGGACTGGTGCTCCACGACCGAGCTCATGGAGAAGACTGCCAACGGCCAAGACACCATCTTTATGCACCCGCTGCCCGCCGACATCTCCGGTGTTTCCTGTGAGCACGGCGAGGTTAACGCCGACGTCTTCGACATGCACCGCGTGGGCATGTACAAGGAGGCCAGCTACAAGCCGTACGCCATCGCTGCCATGATGTTCCTGCAGAAGGTTGCCGATCCCGCCGCTACCCTCAAGGCCCTCGACGAGCGCAACACCGCCCGTTGGCTCCAGGCCTAAAGCCGGGTTGAGGTAAGCCATGTAAAGGGGGCGCTCTGCCAACCGGCGGGGTGCCCTTTTTTGCATCGCGGGCGTGCGGGATAAGCGCTTTCGATGTGGATGCCCGCGGCGCGAGTTATGGGTACGATGGTTTCGGGGGAGGTATCACCATGAGACTTGGATGCGTCATTATGGCTTCGGGCGAGGGCAAGCGGTTTGGCTCTAACAAGATGCTTGCCGATATCTATGGCGAGCCGCTGATTGCCCGGGCCATCGATTCGGTTCCCCGGGGCTTTGACGTCGTGGTTTCGACGCGTTGGCCCGAGGTCGCTCAGATTTGCGAGGACAAGCATTGCCCGTGCGTTCTGCACGATGGCGAGCTGCGCAGCGAAAGCGTCCGTGCGGGCCTTTCGTGGGGAGTCGAACGCAACTGGAAAGGTTGCCTCTTTTTGCCGGGCGACCAGCCGCTTGTGAGCACGGACTCTTTTGAGGCCATGGTTCGCGCGTTTGACGAGCGTGGCCGCAAACATCCGGTGCGCTTGGCGTGCAACGGTGAGCCTTCGAGCCCGGTGCTCTTTCCGGCGGAACTATTCGATGCACTCATGCGTCTTGAGGGCAAGGACGGCGGGGGCTCGATTCTCAAGGACCGTACCGACGTGGTGCTGGTCGAGGCGCGTGCCTACGAGCTGTGGGATGTCGATACCGCAGAGGGACAGCGACGCATAACGGAGCATATCGCGGCCTGCTCGTATTTTGATCGCGTGGCCAACTGTATTAATCAATAAGGAGCAACATGATCATCATCAAAAACGGCGCGCTCGTGACGCCCCAGGGGCTTCGCCGCGCCGATCTTGCCATGGAGGGCGACAAGATTGTGCGGATCGCCGCGGCGATTGAGCCGGCCAAGGGCGATACCGTCGAGGATGCCGCGGGCTGCTGGGTGTTCCCCGGCTTTATCGACGGCCACACGCACATGCAGTGCTGGACTGGCATGGATTGGACAGCCGATAGCTTTGAAACCGGCACGCGTGCGGCTGCCTGCGGCGGTACGACGACCATCGTGGACTACGCGACGGCTGATCGCGGCGTGACCATGCCCGATGCCTTGGCCGAGTGGCATCGCCGTGCCGACGGAACCTGCACGGCCAACTACGCCTTTCATATGGCACTCGCCGAGTGGAATGAACGCAACCGCGCCGATCTTTCGGCTATGCGCGAGGCGGGCGTATCGTCGTTTAAGACCTACTTTGCCTACGATCATTTGCGCCTGGACGATGCCGAGACGCTCGAGGTGCTCGAGGAGCTCAAGCGTATTGGCGGCATACTGTGCGTGCATTGCGAGAACGGTACGCTGGTGAATGAGCTGCAGAAGCGCGTGTACGAGCAGGGGATTCATGGGCCCGAGGGGCATGCGCTCAGCCGCCCGGACGTGTGTGAGGCCGAAGCCGTGAGCCGCCTGCTGTATCTGGCGCACCTGGCCGGCGACGCCCCAGTCAACGTGGTGCACCTTTCGACCAAGTTGGGGCTCGGGGCCATTCGTGCTGCCAAAGCGCGCGGGCAGAAGAATATCTATGTCGAGACCTGCCCCCAATATCTGATGCTTGACGACACCTGCTATCTGGAGCAGGGCGAGGACGGCTTTGCGGGCGCCAAGTACGTGATGAGCCCGCCGCTGCGCCATGCCGGTGACCGTGCGGCACTGCGCGAGGCGCTTGTGGCCGGCGAGATCGATACGATTGCGACCGATCATTGCAGCTTTAACCTACACGGGCAAAAGGACCGCGGGCGCGACGATTTCCGCGCGATTCCCAACGGCGGGCCCGGCGTGGAGCATCGTCCCGTCGCGATTGCCACGAGCTTTGAGGGACAGCTGGGACCCGAGGACCTCTGCCGCTTGATGAGCGAGAACCCGGCGCGCGTGTTTGGCATGTACCCGCGCAAGGGCTGTCTTGCCGAGGGTGCCGATGCCGACGTGTGCGTGTGGGATCCTTGCGCGCGTTGGACGATCAGCGCCGCGACACAGCATCAGGCCGTGGACTACACGCCGCTCGAGGGCTTTGAGGCACATGGCCGCGCCAAGGCCGTGTTTGTGAACGGCGTGCTGGCGGCACGCGACGGCGAGCCCACCGGAGCCCAGCCCGGTCGCTACGTGCCTCGCTAGCAGCAAAGATGCCGTGTCCCCTCCGCAGTTGCGGTGAAATACGGATTGTTTGCGGCCGTCGGGCGGCCA
>UROZ01000005.1 GCA_900549655.1 uncultured Collinsella sp. | reverse complement strand
GCAGGTTATAGATTAAGCGATTCTTGAGCCAAGATTAATGTTGGATGAGTTTTTGCGCGGCGGCGGGTACAGGCAGCCTTTGAGGCAAGCGTAGGCCGGGCGGCTAGAGCCCAGGGATAAAATTTGTGTCCGCACGGCGAGATATACTTTTAACCATGTTGAGGGGCGTGACAGGACAAGGTTGCCTGGCGTCCGCGAAGTCAGAGGGGCCGCCGCGCCGCATGGCGCAAACGAGTGGGGTCCCGACGCAAACAGGGGGTCATACGTGCATATCTACGCTATGAGTGACATTCACGGATGCTTGGACGCTTTTAAAGCGTCGCTCTCCACCATCGACTTCGAGGCCGAGGACTCCAAGCTGGTCCTGTTAGGTGATTACTGCGACCGAGGCTCCGATTCGCTCGAGGTCTTCGAACTCGTCATGGACCTGCAAAAACGTTACGGAGACCGCGTCGTGGCGCTGCGCGGCAACCACGAGGAGATGTTCCTCGAGTACATTGATGAGGTAAACGATTCTAATTTTACGCAGGCATGGATACTTGCCGACAGCAATCTGGCAACGGCCAAGAGCTTCCTAGATGCCGAGGCATTCAAGCACGTTAAGCACCTTTTGAGGCTCAGGGAGTTCGAGGAGGCCTACGGCTTTACGGTTGAGCGTATAAAAGCCGAGCACGCGGACGTCATCGCGTGGGTTCGCAAACTCCCTTACTTTTACGAGAGCCCCTTCGGCCAGGTCTTTGTGCACGCCGGCGTTGACGAGGAAGCCGGCGAGTACTGGAAGCTCGGCACGTCTGACGTGTCATTTGTCACGATGCCGCCCGATTACGCGGGACATAAGTTCTATCTGGATGTTATCGCCGGGCACATCAACACCGAGGCGGTCTCGGGCATTGCGGGCTACCGCGGTATCTGGCATGACGGGGCCAGCCATTACTACATCGACGGGAACGTCATGAAGAACGGCGAGGTCGCCGTGCTGAGCTACGACTCAGAGACAGGGAAGTACAGCGGGCCAGGGCTGGAGTAGGGTTGTGGGCGCCTGACGTGTGGTCAGTCTCGTTTACTTGGCTTCCTGCTTGACCAGCGCGTCCTTTATCCAAGTCATCATGGGCTCGGAGGTGTAGTCTCTGCCACTGATTACATTTAGCGAGAGACTACTCTTTAGCTGCAGTTTCCCCTCGCTTAAATCTCCTTTATCGTAGGAAATGAGATACGGATAAAGGCAATGATATTCGTGCTGTTCGTTGCCTAAGGCGTGGGCGACATCGAGGTAGGCGAGCAGGGAGATGAGTACGTGCCACTGCTGATCTAAAACTTTTTTACCATTCTCGTCTTCGGTAAAGGGATCAAAGGCGTCGAGTTCAGCAACCGCATCTTTGTCAAAGTAAAAGTGGTAATGTCGCTGATCGTCGGTGCGGCACTTAAGCACAAGGTAGAAAACAGCATCGTCTGCTGATACCTTTTTGCGGTTGTCTTTGCACCATTCATCCCATCTGTCTTCTTTAAGGGCAGATTCCATTTCTTTAAGCTTATTTTCATTAAATTCTTTTAGCTTAAGTACGGTGTTGCCCAGCTTATAGGCTGGGTCACTATGAGGACTGTTTTCGGAAGTATTTTTGCAAGGATCATTGCACCAACCAATAAAGTCCTTGATACCTATCGATTCGGTGCAAAAGGTTCCGGAGGCAGAAGTGCTGTGGGAACGGTTGAAAAAGTCCTGAATATCGTTCAAATCGGCGAGCTTGTCTTCGTCCATATCCGGATTCCTTTCTCATCAGGAAACATGCCTCATTATAGGTGCGTTCGCGGTCGCGGTGACAGGCGGACGCGGGCGCCAGCGTGATTCCAGAGAAGGAAAATGACGGGGCTTTGGAACAGCCAAGAATCAAGGCCGAATACTTTTCCGAGAAGTGAACGAGTGAAATCGGACCCCTGAAGCATCGACACTTTAAAGACGTCGTTTCCTGCGGTTTTAACGTTAGAATCCTGCGATTATGCTACTGGAAAATGCGGATGCTCCAGGGGTTCAAAAACAGCCGTTCACTTCGCGGAGAAGTATTAGACCTCGATAGCGGGAGATGGGGCACCGATGACAAGCCAGCGGCAGAAATGGGTCGAGCAGACAGTTTTCAGACGACTGAGACATGGCGGGCGGTCGATCACCGATACTGGTTGGGCTCAACTGGAGAGGTGATAACTAGTTATGAAATCAATCAATGTTGCAGCAGCGATTATTCAGAAGGACGGGAAGATCCTGAGCTGCCAGCGCGGCTATGGCGAGTTTAAAGACGGCTGGGAATTTCCGGGCGGCAAGCTCGAGCCGGGCGAGACCGGCGAGCAGGCAATCGTGCGCGAGATTCAAGAAGAGCTCGAGGTCACGATCGGTAACCTCGACTATCTTTGCACGGTCGAACACGATTACGAGACGTTCCACCTGTCGATGCAGTGCTACCTAGCTACCATCCTTTCGGGGGAGTTCAAAGAGCATGCTCACGAGGATATGAAATGGCTTGATACCAATAACCTGTGGGATGTTGATTGGCTTCCGGCGGACGTTAAAGTCGTTAGGGAGCTCGAAAAAAAGCTTGGACTTAAGTAAAAAGGAGTGGGGCGTCACATGGCGATCCACTCCTTTTTGTTACTCTGTCTCACTCAAATCGCTGAGCATAAACTCGTAAATATCCTGCCTCACGGGCGCATTGAGCTCATATTCGATTTCGACGGCGTTGTCGCCGCTCTTAGTTTTAATAGCTTCGAACTCGCCGGTCGGATGCATTTCGCCTAAGAAATAGAACTCCTTGCCGCCCTTATCGTCCTTGTTCTTTCGCATAAACAAATACGTCTTCAGGCCGTTTCCCGGCCATGCCTGCAGTCGCAGAATCTCGGGAGAGTTGAGCGTGCGGTTGCCCTTCGAGATTGCGATGAACTTGCTCGGCGAAACAAAGCGGTCTTCATACTGAATTGACTCGCTAATGTCGGGCGCCTTGTCATAGTTAATAAACACGGGGAATGTATTGGTCTTCTCATCGTAGAAGTATCCGCCAAGGTTTTGGCCGTTGATGTTCTTTTCCCAGTTCATCAGACGGCAAACCTCCTCGTACGTGTACTTGGCGTTGAGAACGAAATTTGTGTTTTCGTACGTCTCGGCATAGTCGAGTCGGTTGCGCTCAATACCAAAATCCAGCACCTCGAGAATCTGACGCTTGAACTCTGCGTTGCGCAGGGCGGTCGCGAACGCTTCGGTCAGACGAGGTCCGGTTCCATCGTCAATAAGCAGGGAAACGAAATCCTTAGGAGTGGCAAAGTCGCCCTTAAGGACTGCGATTGCCGACCTAACGGCGCTGTCCTTAAGCTGTGCGCGGTAGTTTCTAAGCGCAGCCTCGCGCATATGCCGGTAGCCCTCGTGTCCGGCTTCGACGAGCGTTTGAAGCAAATAGAGGTCTTCGAATCGCTTGCCCGCGGCAAGTTTTTGAGAAATAAATTTGAGAATCTTGGTCTGATCAGAGGTAAATTGAACCGTGTAGTCCGGCTCGTATTTGGAAAGAAATGCGTGATAGGACCCCAGGCCGCTATTCTTGAAGATAAGCAGCGGATCGATGGAGCCGTTACGATCAAATTCGAGCAGCGAGGGAATCTTGCCGAGTTTTTGGCGCAAGTCGAGATATTCGTTTTTCAAAAACCTGACGGAGGTGAAATCGCCGCCGTCGATGGCCTTGTAAATGCGTGCCTCGGAAATACGATCGAAGCTCACGGTCGAGCATCCGGGTATCGCCGAATCGCCCTCTTGGACGAGACGACGCAGGCGATCTTTGTTGTACGTCTTGTCACCCGAAAGCGCGATTGGCACCAAGAAGTTGCTCTGGTAGTTGCCAATAAAGTCAAGCACCAGTGCGTATTCCTTGCCATCATTCAGGCGCAAACCTCGTCCGAGCTGTTGAATAAAGATGATTGCGGAGTCGGTGCGTCGAAGCATGATGATCTGATTGAGCGAGGGGATGTCGACGCCTTCGTTCATGATATCGACCGAGAAGATGTACTCGAGCTCGCCGGCTTCAAGTCGGCTGATCGCGGCATCGCGGACCTCATCGGAATCTTGACCGCTAATCGCAGCCGTTCGATATCCGAGAGCGTTGAATTTGTATGACAGCTCTTTTGCCTCGGCGTTTCGATTGCAGAAAATTAAGCCCCTGCGGTTGCTTTTGGTGACGCTATATTCTTCGATCTTCTCGGTGATATGACGCACGCGCTCGTCGGATGTTAGGCGTCCGAACAAAGCGGTGTCTTCGACCGTTTCGTCGTCAATCTCCAGATCGTGAATGCCAAAATAATGGAAGGGGGCAAGCATCTCCTCGGCCAAAGCGTCCTGCAGCGTGATCTGGAACGCGATGACGTGATTGAAAAGGGCAAAGACGTCGTAGCCGTCGGTGCGATTAGGCGTAGCGGTCATGCCCAGATAAAACCGAGGCGTAAAGTGCGACATGATGGATTGGTAACCCTGGGATCCCGTGCGGTGGGCTTCGTCGATGACGATGTAGTCGAACTCATCGGTGCGGAAATCGCTCAGATGTTTGGCGACCGAAGAACACATGGCAAAAACGCAGGTAGCATTGCTTATATTCTTGCCAGTTTGATAGGTGTCGAACGTATAGGTACTACCTAAGAGGCGTTCGTAGCTTGCACGGGAGACGTCGATAATGCGCCGGCGGTGCGCAAGAAAGAGGACGCGCCGGGGTTTAGTTGCGAGCACGTCGAACGCTGAAAGGAAGGTCTTGCCGGTACCGGTTGCCGAGACCAGCAGAGCGCGGGTCTCGCCCTTGCGGTGGATTACACCGAGCGCCTCAAGGGCGCGCTGCTGCATTTTATTGGGCTTGATTTCTTCGAGGTCGTTCGTGGTTGGGCTAACAGTTGCCTGGAACGTCGGTTTTGATTTGGGCTTTGGCGGACGTGCCGATCGATATGCGGCATAGTTCTCAATCCAGTCTTGGGAAAGCAGAACGGTTGAGGTGTCGTTCCACAACGAATCAAACTCGCCCCTCAGTTCGCCGAGTAGGCGGCTGTTCTCGACAGTCTGGTACAGCACGTTCCATTCTTTGTTGCAGGTGAGGGCGGTCTGCGTCATGTTCGAGCTGCCGACGATAACCGTGCTGGTTTCGCCCTTATCAAAAATGTATCCCTTGGCATGCAAATTACCCTGGAATACGCGAACTTCTATGTTGTCGTATTCCAGCAGCTTGCGAAAGGCATCGGGTGAGTTGAAGTTGAGATAGGTGGACGTGAGCAGCCTGCCCTTAATGCCACGCTGCTTGAGCTCCTGGAACGTCTCGACCAGGATTTGAAGACCGCCGTCTGCAACAAATGCTACGCAAAAGTCAAAAGAGCCGCAGGTTGAGAGCTGATCCTTGATAACGGATAGTAATGTTCCGCCTGTCGCCTTCGAGTTGGCTATGAGCTTGGGTGAATCGTTCTCGCGTGCAAGCGAGTCGAATTCAATATCAATCTGCTGCTGCGTAGTCATCCTGGCCAAACCTTTCGAAAGACTATGTTGGCGCCAGGATAACAGATCGATCGTTCGTGTTTTGGGCGTATGTGATTTTTAGACTATCGGCCACTCAAGTTTGTGGCTGCGGCCTTGGCGCCGTGTCTTGCTGGGCTTCTCTCTATCTATGTGTATGTGTTTTTGTCTTATAGGTAGCTGGGAGAAGTCCTGCCCCCAAGATTCCGCGCATGCCATGGCTCCGTGTCGGCCATGTGGCAAACCGCTTGTCATGGCCTCGCCGGAATCCGACCGCAAATGGCCACGGACGGATATGCAGGTTATTGTCGCTACGTGAGAAAAACTTGCAAAATTCGCAAGTTCTTGTCATTCTGTGAGAAAAACTTGCAGATTGGGGCGAGCGATGGATAAACGGATGGTTCCCAGAAATCGATATCTCGAGAAGTTAATCGCCTTCCGTGACACGGATGTCATCAAGGTCGTAACGGGTATGCGCCGTTGTGGCAAGTCGACACTTCTGGACATGATGCGCAAACATCTGGAGGATAGCGGCGTTCCATCCGAATGTCTTTTGACCTTTAAGATGGAGTCGTTTGAGCTGGAGGGCGTGCGTGATTGGCGAGAGCTTTACCGCCACGTGGACGGCCTAATGCCTGCGGGCAAGAGGTGCTATCTCTTCTTCGACGAGCTTCAGGAGGTTGCCGGATGGGAGAAGGCGATTAACGCACTTCGTGTCGACCGGGACTGCGATATATACGTTACGGGTTCGAATGCTTTTCTCCTCTCGTCTGAGATTGCGACCTTAATCTCGGGCAGGTATGTCGAGATTCGGATGCATCCGCTCGCTTTTTCGGAATATGTCGACTTTCTTGGTCCGACTGACGTCACGAATAGGCTTGCTGTTTTTGGCCGAGAGGATATTGTTGCACTCGACGATCTTCTTGACCGCTATCTGACGTTTGGAGGCCTGCCGTTTCTCGCTGCTTCAAAGCTGCCGGAGCAGGAAATGAAGGACTATATCTGGAGCACGTACCAAACAATCGTCGGGCGCGACATTTTGGCTCGCGAGGCGCGTCGGGGTAGACGGTCGGTGACGAGCAGGAGTGTGCTCGACCGCGTCACTTCCTACTTGGCTGATAACATTTCAAACCCGACATCAATTAATAAGATCGTTGGAACGCTGGCAGAGAACGGGGCGAAATCCTCGCACGGCGTCGTGGACACTTGTGTGTCCGCCCTTGAGGAGACCTATATCTTTTCGCACGCGCGCCGATTTGATATTAAGGGTCGGGACATTTTGAAGACCGGTGGCAAGTTCTACATTGAGGATCTGGGACTTCGAGCCTTCTTGGATGGGTATCGCGGCAGCGACAGCGGACGTGTTCTCGAAAATGCCGTTTACAATCGCCTTGTCTATGACGGATACCAGGTCTTCACGGGTCATCTTCGAGATGCTGAAATCGACTTTGTTGCGATCGGCGACGGCTCGGATCGTAAGTTTATTCAGGTCACGGAGTCGATTGACGAGGAGGCGACGCGCAAGCGTGAATTGCGTCCATTTGAGCTCAGGTCGCTCGAGAAGATCACCGGCGGTTACGAGAAGATCATCGTCGTTCGTCAGGGGAGCCATCCGACCGACATCGACGGCATCAAAATCGTTTCTGCAGTCGATTTCTTAATGGGCAGACTTGGGGCTTAGGGCGTTTTGAGCGCGTCTGTTTCCTATGTCTAGCGACATTTCCGCAGCTCGTGACGTCGTCGGCTCCTTCCTTTCCGTCGAGTGGCACTAACTCAGCTGATCCGTTGGGGACGGAGGAAAGCGGATCATTTTCGGCGCGCCGCAGGTGATACGAATCCTGCGGCGCGCTGTTTTTTGCGCGGGGGCTTTCAGCTGTGTCCGCACGACATGTGACACTTACCCTGCCGCCCTGCTCTGCCGCGGCGGCATGCATCTGAACAACGACCCTCTAAGGAGTTCGATATCGATGAGTGACAACACCAGGCATCTCGCAAAGAAGTGCGTCAAGGACGCGGGGCCGTGCCTCGCGTTGTGCCTTGCCGGCGCAGCGGTCGCGCTGTTGACTGTTCTGGGGCCGTTCGACGTGCTCCGAAGTGCCAGCTCTCTGCGTGTTTGCATGGCCCTTGCCGGTGCCATGATGACCGGCGGCGTGCTCGATCTGATTTTTTGGGTGTTTGACCCGTTTGGATGGAAGAACGAGGAGTAAGCCCTAAGGGATGGAAGGGCTGGAACGGCTAGCTTAGTGATCGTGCAAAGTGTGGGCTAGCGACTTGCAGGGAAGTGGTGATCCGATGACGGTCTATGTGACGGGCGATGTTCACGGTGGGGTCGACATGCAAAAGCTGCGCGACTGGGACCTTGGGGATAGTCTGACGGGCGACGACTATCTGATTATCGCGGGCGACTTTGGCTTTCCGTGGGATTTCTCTGCCGAGGAGTGTGCCGATATCGCTTGGCTGGAGTCGCGCCCCTATACCGTGCTGTTCGTCGACGGCAACCACGAGCGCTTCGATCACTGGGCGGAGCGACTCATGGAGCTGTGGCACGGTGGGCTGACGCAGCGTCTGTCGGATACCTCCCCCATACGGCGCCTGACGCGCGGCGAGGTTTTTGAGCTCGAAGGCTCAGCGATCTTTACCATGGGCGGCGCCACGAGCGTTGATAAGGAATACCGCATTCCGTATTCCAGCTGGTGGCCGCAGGAGCTGCCGGACGAGCGCAACTTTGAGGAGGCGCGGGCAAAGCTCGACAACGTGGGCTGGAAGGTCGACTACGCAATCACCCACACCTGCTCTACGCGCATGCTTTCTCCCACGCTCTATCCGGCACCCGGCTGGAATTGCCCCGACGTCGATCGGCTTACGGCATTTTTCGATGAGCTGGAAGACCGCTTGGATTACAAGCGCTGGTACTACGGGCATTTTCATCGGGATGCCAACCCTGCCGAGCGCCATACCGTGCTCTACGACTGCATCGTTCGCCTGGGTGACGAACTCCAGCCCTGGGATGTTGCGTAGGGGCGGGGTGGCTGACTACTCGACCGTTACAGTGACGTTTTCCCGGTGCGCGCGGATGACGTCCCAGCTAAAGTGCTCGACCAGCTGCTCGGCAGAGCGCGGTGTGGCGTCCGGCGCGATGCCCGTTTGCCCGGCGAGCCATCCCAGCAGCGTCTCGGGCGTGCCAAAGCGTGCGCGTAGTTCGCCCAGGTCCAAATCGCGGTCTCGCTTGGAAAGGCGGCGGCCATCCGGCGACATGAGCAGCGGAATGTGTGCGTAGTGCGGCGTTGGAAGTCCCAGCAGATGCTGCAGGTAGATTTGGCGCGGCGTGGAGCCCAGCAGGTCGCATCCGCGCACAACCTCGGTGACGCCCATGGCAGCGTCGTCGACCACCGCGGCCAGCTGATAGGCAAACACGCCGTCGCTGCGGCGCACCAAAAAGTCTCCGCACTCGGTGGCGAGTGCCTCGCATTGGGCTCCGTACGTGCGGTCCACGAATTCGATCACGTCGTCTGCGAGGTCGTCGACGACGGGCACGCGCAGGCGTGTGGCCGGAGCGCGCAGGATGCTGCGGCGGGCAACCTCTTCGGCAGAAAGGCCTCGGCAGGCGCCGCGGTAGATGGGCGTGCCGTCGCTGGCGTGCGGTGCGCTCGCGGCGTGGAGTTCGGCACGCGTGCAAAAACAGGGATAGGTGAGGCCGGCGTCTTGCAGCTGGCGCAGGGCGTCCTCGTACAGATCCAGGCGATCGTGCTGGTAGTAGGGGCCTTCGTCCCACTCGAGCCCCAGCCAGGTCAGATCGTCAATCAGTTGAGCGGCAAGTTCCGGGCGCTTGCAGCGATCGTCCAGGTCCTCGATGCGCAGCACGATGCTGCCGCCCTGGCTGCGGGCCGAAAGCCACGAGCACAGACAGCTGAACACGTTGCCCAGGTGCATGCGGCCCGAGGGCGACGGGGCGAAGCGTCCCACGACGGGGGTGGGCTCTGCCGTTGCCGGTGCGTCCGCGGCGTGTGTTGCTATGTTGCGTGCGTTGATATCCATGCGGACGAGTATAGCGCGGGGCGCGGTGGGGGAGACGCTGCCGTGGCCTGCAAGTTGCCGAGGCCGCGCGTTGCGCGTGCCGGACCACCGGCTCGACAGCTCGATCGCCACCCGCCAGCCCAACCCCTCAAACGACAGAAACCCCGGCAGCTCTTCGCAACTGCCGGGGTTTCCGCGGAAAAGGGGGACATGATCCTCAAGCGAACGGCAAAGGGGCAAACCGTTTTCGCTCAACTGCTTTATGCCCCTTGCTCGCGGACTCAATCAGTGCGCGTCGCGGCAACACAAAGCCGCTACACCTGTGACGGAGCTATGAAGTGGTATCTATTGCCGGAGCGGGCTATGCCAAGGAGTGTCCCAGATTGCCGGCAGATAAGGAACGTCCCCATGTGCCGGCCGCGGGCGTGACTTTCGTCCCGTTTGATACTCCGCTGGCCTAGATGTTCGTCATGTGCGCCCGTAAACGTGGGACAATGGCGTTGCTGGTATCACAGACAAAGGATGTGCCTATGAACGCCCCCGTTGCCAAAACCTGTCGGCAGCGCTGCCCGTTTGCGCGATTTGCTTCCATTTGCGCACTCGTCGCGCTTGCATTGCTGCTACTGCCCGCCGCCGCACACGCCGACGGTTATTCCATGACCCAAACCTACATCAGTGCCACGGTCGAGGCCGATGGATCGCTGACCGTTGTCGAGGGGCGCCAGTTTGAATTCGATGACGACATCAACGGCGTGTTTTGGGAGATTAATACGGGTACCAACCAGCAGGGTGGCACGGCGGGCGTCGATGTGCTGAGTGTCGAGGAAGGGGACACCGCGTTTAACAAAGTCGATAGCGCGAACAAGGGCGACTCTGGCGTCTATACGATCGAGCAGGCCGGTGACGGCGTAAGGATTAAGGTGTTCAGCCCTCACGAGAGCGGTGACAGTGCAATCTATTACGTGAGCTACACCATGACCGGTGCGGTTATGAACTGGGCCGATACCGCCGAGCTCTACTGGAAGTTCGTGGGTGACGGCTGGTCGGCGGATTCCGGCGATGTCGAGATGGAAGTGTACTTCGCAAATGCCGCTGCCAGGACGGCGGCCGTCAAGGGCGATAACTTCCGCGCATGGGGCCACGGCCCGCTGACGGGCGATGTATCGCTCGATGCGGACGAACCCACGGTCACCTATACCATTCCCTGCGTGCATCAGGGCGAATTCGCCGAGGCACGCATCGCCTTCCCTAGCGACTGGGTGCCGCAGCTTGCCGCCTCGGGCGAAGAGCGCATGTCAACGATCCTGAGCGAAGAGAAGGAATGGGCCGACGAAGCTAACGCCCGCCGCGCTCACGCTCGCATGATTGCCAATGCACTTGCCGTGCTAAGTGTTGTTGCGGCGGTGGCCTTTACCGGCACAATCGTTATGCTCAAGCTGCGCAAGCGCAAGCCCAAGCCGTTTTTCCAGGACGAATATTTCCGCGATGTGCCTTCGGCCGACCATCCCGCCGTGCTTTCGGCCCTCATGAGCTGGAACGAGGTGCCCGATCAGGCATATATCGCCACGCTTATGAAGCTCACCGACGACCGTGTGATCAAGCTGGAGCAGGCGACCGTGACCAAGGCCAAGAAGGGTCTGTTGGGGCGTGAAAAAGAAGAGCAGACGTATCGCGTGACGGTGAGTGATGCGGGCTGGAAGTCGGCCAAGGGCATTGACCACATGGTGCTCAAGGTCTTCTTTGCCGGTGCTAAGCCTGACGAGAACGGTGACCGTTCGCGCACGTTCGACGAGCTGCAGCACTACGTCAAGCAGCACGCTACACCCGTGGGTGATAAGCTCGAGGACTATCAGAACACCGTTAAGGGCAAGCTGGCCGATAGCGAGTACGTTGCCTCGGACGGCATTGTTGCAATGGTGTTTTGCCTGGTTCTTGGTATCCTGATTGCCTTTGTTCCCGTGGGATCCATCTTCTTTACCGATGGCGCGCAGGCGAACATTACCGCCGCGGTTATCTCGGTGCCGATTGTGCTGGTGGGTATCGGCGTGGGCCTTACGTTCCGCCGCTTTACGCCGGAGGGCGCCGAGGTGGCGGCTCGCTGCAAGGCACTTAAGCATTGGCTCGAGGACTTCACTCGTCTAAAGGAAGCCGTCCCCGGCGATCTGGTGCTGTGGAACAAGCTGCTGGTGATGGGCGTGGCGCTGGGTGTTTCCAAGGAAGTGCTGCGTCAGCTTGCCGAGGCCGTGCCGCCCGAGGTGCGCGAGGCCGACGGCTTCTATGACAATTATCCCTGCTACTGGTGGTACTACCATCATTACGGTATCGAGTCTCCGCTCGATTCGTTCGATGACGTGTATCACGAGAGCATCCGTGAGCTGGCGTCGAGCTCCGACAGCTCGGGCGGCGGCGGAGGCGGCGGCTTCTCTGGCGGCGGAGGCGGCGGCGTCGGCGGAGGCGGCGGCGGAACGTTCTAGCGCGCTCTGATTTTTGGGATGGATCTTCTCCGGCGACTGTTGGCGGAAAATCTATCCCATTTTTATGCTTTGAAATGGGTCTATCTTTCCGTTACGGATCCCCACACAGGGGGCAGTGGGCAAAAAATGCCAAATATGAGTACTGTTGCCATTATAGTGACATATATTTGCACTAAATAATGGGCTCCTAATGAGATTATCTCTCGTTAGGGGCCCATTTTATTGAACATTTGTGGAAATACGTCAGCTCGCCTGACTGGCTGCTATGTCTAAAAGCCTCTAAAATGCCCCAAATCGCTGCTACTAAAAAGGTAACAGTACTCATATTTGATGTTTTTTGCCCACAGCTATTTGCAGACCCCTCTATAGGGCGACGCCAACGAGGGTTTCGTCGACTGTGCTATCCAAGAATGTCCCCAACGACTAGGTGCGGTTGCTGCCAAGGAGTGTCCCGGGGTGCCGGCACAGACGATATGAGCAGGACATAAAAACATTGAGAGCCCCTGCTGCATGAAAGACCGCGGATTAGGCCGACAATGGTGAGTGTCTAATTCAGCCGCGGCGGCCACGCCGCATTCATGGAAGGGGCTCCCATGCTCGATACTACCACCTTCGTCGGCCTCGACGTCCACGCCCGCTCGATAAAGGCAGTCTCCCTCGACGTCATGACCGGGGAGGTGCGCTGCGCGACCTTCGGCTACGACGCCGGGGCAGTCGCGGAGTGGGTGCGGTCCGTGGACCCAAAGGCCAGGTGCGTGTACGAATCCGGGGTCACGGGGTTCGACCTGCAGAAGAGGCTCTCCGGCCTCGGGGTCGACTGCGTGGTCGGCGCCGTCTCGAAGATGATCAAGCCCAGCGCGGACAGGCGCAGGAAGAACGACCGCAACGACGCCGAGTTCCTCGCCCGCATGCTGTCGGTCGGCAACGTCGTCGAGGTGTGGGTCCCCGACGACGAGTGCGAGGCCGCCCGCGACCTGACCAGGGCGCTCGAGGACGCGAGGGACGACCTCTCGCGCGCGAAGCAGCGGCTCTCCAAGTTCCTGCTCAGGCACGGGCTCGCCTTCGACGAGAGGACGCCCACCGGCCGCAGGAAGGGCAACTGGACCCGGGCGCACTGGTCCTGGATCGAGTCGATTAGGTTCGCGGAGGGGGCCGACAACGACGTGCTCGCCTACTACGTCGACGCGGTCAGGCGGGCGGCGGAGGAGAAGGCGAGGCTCGAGGGGCTCGTCGAGGCCGAGGCCCGCAAGCCCAGGTGGAGGAGGAGGGTCGACTCCCTGCGCTGCCTCAAGGGCGTCGACACCGCGACGGCCGCCGACCTCGTGTTCGAGGCCGGCGAGTTCTCGAGGTTCAGGAACGCCCGGTCGTTCGCCGCATGGGTCGGCCTGACGCCCTCCGAGCACTCCAGCGGGGAGAGCGACCGCAGGGGCGCGATCACCAAGGCGGGCAACAAACACCTGAGGAAGGCGCTGGTCGAGGCCGCGTGGCACTACCTGACGTGCTCGGGGCGGCCGAAGGACCTCGCCAAGGGCCAGGCCCCGGACCGGGTCGCCCGCAGGCATGCCGCCAAGGGCGTGCGGAGGCTGGTCGAGAGGCGGGAGGCGCTGCTCGCGCGCGGGGTCCACAACAACAAGGCGAACGTGGCCACGGCGCGCGAGCTCGCCTGCTGGGTGTGGGCGGTCGGCCTCATGGCCGAGGAGGCGTAGGGGGCCGGTCCCCCGCACATAAGCCGATCACCCCGGAAGCGGTTTGATCCGAAGCCGTTGAGGCGAACCTCAGGTCCCTTTTCTGCGAGCGCCCAGGGCGCCACACGCGTGCACAGACTGTCGGTTCGACGAAGAAGCCTCAGCCGTAGCAACGGATTGCCCAGCGAGAGATCGCCACGGGCGGATATTAAACTGCAAAGACGAGCGTCGGGAAGACACGCCGAGGTCGCCGCGGACGGGTTGATATAGGGAGAGGGCCTGACCCCATATCGTTGGGGCCAGGCCCGATTTTGCCTCTTGACAATGTCCTGCTCATATTAAAAAGGAAGGAGGGTGTCATGGAGAAGCATAAAGTGATCTGCCCGTATTGCGGCGCCGGTTGCCAGTTTAACCTCTTGGTCCAAAACGGCCAGGTCGTGGGTACCGAACCGCTCAACGGCATCACCAACCAGAGCGAGCTGTGCCTTAAGGGCATGAGCGGCTACGACTTCATCAACGACACCAAGATCTTGACTCCTCGCGTACTGCACCCGATGATCCGCCGCACTAAGGGCGCGGATCTTGAGCGCGTAAGCTGGGACGAGGCACTGGATTTCACCGCATCTAAGATGCAGGCCATAATTGACGAATATGGTCCTAACGCTGTCATGACCACCGGCTCTTCGCGAGGCGGCGGCAATGAGGCGAACTACGTCATGCAGAAGTTTACGCGTGCGTGCATCGGCACCCACAGCGTGGACAACTGCGCCCGTACTTGACACGGCCCTACTGTCCTCGGTCTGATGGACACGGTTGGTTCAGGTTGCATGTCATGCTCCATCCCCGGTATGGAGGATGCGGGCTGCATTTTCCTCTTCGGCTATAACCCTGCCGATTCGCACCCCATCGTCGCAAGGCGTATCGTGCGAGCCAAAGAAAAGGGTTGCAAGATCATCGTCGCCGACCCGCGCCATATCGAAACCGCGCGTATCGCCGATCTCTACCTTCCGATCAAGAACGGTTGCAACGTTGCGTTCCTCAACGCCTTTGCCAACTGCTTGGTCAACGATGGCCTCTACGACAAGGAATTCGTCGCCGAGCACACGAACGGCTTTGACGAATGGTGGGAGACCATCAAAAACTACACTCCCGAATCCGTACAGGACATCACAGGTGTCGAGCCCGCGTTGATCCACCAAGCTGCCGAGATGTACGCCACGGCGAAGCCCTCTGCCATCATTGGCTGGGGTATGGGCGTATGCCAGCAGAAGCAGAACCTGAAGACGGTGCACACCATCGCCTCCATCGCCTGCGTTGCCGGCCAGATCGGCAAACCCAATTCCGGCCTCGCGCCCGTGCGCGGTCAGAACAACGTCCAGGGCTCCTGCGATATGGGCATGCTGCCCAACCTGTACCCTGGCTACCAGAAGGTCACCGACCCGGCAGTGCGTGCCAAGTTTGCCAAGGCTTGGGGCGTGCCCGAGGAAAAGCTCCCGCTCGAGGAGGGCTACAAGCTCACCGACCTGGGCCACCTGGTCGACGAGGGCAAGGTGCACTGCTTCTACAACTACGGCGAGGACCCGGTGCAGACCGAGCCCGATTCGGCCGGTATGCGCAAGACGCTCTCCGAGCTGGATCTGTTCATTTGCCAGGACATCTTTATGACGCAGACGACCATGCTCGCCGACGTCATCCTGCCCGCTACCTCTTGGGGCGAGCACGAGGGTGTCTTTACTGCATCCGACCGTAGCTTCCAGCACTTTGACGCGGCCGTTCCGCCCAAGGGCGAGTGCCGCCACGACTGGGAGATCTTCGCGGACCTGTCTACGCGCATGGGCTATCCCATGCACTACGACAACACCGAGCAGATCTGGAACGAGTGCATTAGCCTGTGCCCCAACTTTGTGGGCGCGACCTACGAGAAGATGGCTCCCGAGGGCGGTTACGCCCAGTGGCCGGTCAAGAGCACCGATGTGAACGACCACGGTACGCCCGACATGTTCGCTGGTGGCAAGTTCACCACCAAGGACGGCCGCGCCAACCTGATGGCGCACGACTGGGAGGCGCCCTCCGAGCTTCCCGACGATGAGTACCCGCTCATCCTGTGCACCGTCCGCGAGGTCGGCCACTACAGCTGCCGCTCGATGACCGGCAACTGCAAGACGCTGGCGCTGCTCGCCGACGAGCCCGGCTTTGTTCGCATGAATCCCGCGGACGCCCAGGCGCGCGGCATCAAGAACGGCGACATCGTCTCGATTCACAGCCGCCGCGGCCAGGTATACAGCCGCGCCGACGTGAGCGACCGCATCAACAAGGGCACGGTCTATATGACCTACCAGTGGTGGATCGGCAAGTGCAACGAGCTGACCATGCACAAGGTCGACCCGGTCTCGCACACGCCCGAGGACAAGTTTTCCGCCTGCCAGGTCGACGCCATTGCCGACCAGGTCTGGGCCGAGGGCGAGGTCGAGCGTCAGTACACCGAGCTCAAGCAGGCTCTGGTGGACGCCGCCGCTCCCCAGGACGTTGAGCCCGGTGCCGCCAAGTTCGACGACGAGACGCACGTGAACCAAATCGTGTAGTCCCGTTCTCGTTGGCTTTTTGGGCCGGGCGTCCCGTACGTTCGGGAGTCCGGCCCGTTATTTTGAAAGGAAGTGGGGATGAACCGCTTCATCGACATCAACCCGGAGAGGTGCATCGGCTGCGGAACATGTCAGTCCGCCTGTGCCGACGCCCACCGGATGCAGGGTCTTCAGGATACGCCGCGCCTGGCGCTCGTGAAGACCGGCGGTATTTCGGCCGCCCTTGCCTGCCACCATTGCGAGGGTGCCCCCTGCGCCGAGGTTTGCCCGGTGAATGCCATCGAGCACGATGGCGATCGCATCCACGTCAAGGAGCAGGAGTGCATCGGGTGCAGGCTGTGCGCCATCGCGTGCCCCTTCGGAGCCATCCATCCCGATGGCACGTCTATCGCCGGTGTCGCAGGCATGTGCGACCCGACGCCTTCGTATCCTAAGTCCCTGAGCAGCCTGCTTACGTGGGCTCCTGGTCAGTACACCTGCGCTGTCAAGTGCGACCTGTGCGCCTTCGATCCGGACGGCCCGCATTGTGTGGCGGCGTGCCCCACCAAGGCGCTGACCGTCATGGGTGGCGCGGCCGATCGCGAGCTCGACGAGGCCAAGCGCCTGCGCTCGATCGAAAACGGTCCGGCCGTCGATGTTACCGCTGTGGCCCAGGGCCTGTCCGAGAAAGCAGAAGGGAGCGTAAACAATGGATAGCATGACGCTGTTTATCGCATCGCTTGCCGTCTCGTGCATCGGTGCGCTCGCCTCGGTTCTGCTGATCAAGGCCGATAACGCCGCCAAGACCGCTGGCTGCCTGATCGGCGCCGTCGCGGCCGTGCTGTCGTTCATCGCGGGCCTCGAGGCCGTGCTTGGCGACGTTTCGTCCCTCAACACGGTCTTCTTTTTCCCGTTCGCCCGTCTCGAGCTCTTGCTCAACGGCCTTGCGGGCCTGATCGTGGTCCTCATCTCAATCCTCGCCTTTGCGGGCTTCATCTACGGTCTGTCCTACTTCGATGAGTACCCGGGCAAGGTCGGGCGCGCCGGTTTCTTCATGAACACCTTCGTCGCCTCGATGATGCTCGTCATCACCGCCGACAACGTGTTCTGGTTCCTGGTCGCCTTTGAGCTCATGTCCCTTACGAGCTACTTCCTTGTCGTTATCGAGGAGAACAAGAACTCCATTAGGGGCGGTTGGCTCTACTTCGTCATCGCGCACGTGGGCTTTGTCCTTATCATGGCGAGCTTCCTGCTCATGACCAACGGCGTGGGCGGTTCCTTCAGCTTCAGTGATTTCCGTACGCATGACTTTGGACCCGCCGTCTCCTCCGCGTGCTTCGTCCTCGCGTTCTTCGGATTCGGCGCAAAGGCCGGTATCATCCCGCTGCACTCCTGGCTGCCCCAGGCGCACCCCGAGGCGCCGTCCAACGTGTCCGCCCTCATGTCCGGCGGCATGATCAAGATCGGCATCCTGGGAATCCTCAAGGTCGGTCTCGACCTGCTCGCGGGTTCGGGCGTCCAGCTCTGGTGGGGCCTCATGGTCCTGGTCTTCGGATCCATCTCGTCGGTCCTGGGCGTCGTCTACGCCCTCCACGAGCACGACATTAAGCGCCTGCTGGCCTACCACTCCGTCGAGAACATCGGCATCATCTTGCTCGGTGTCGGCGCGTCCATGACGGCGCACGCCCTTGGCAACGACGTCATCGCGACGATCGCGCTCATGGCCGCCCTCTACCACACGCTCAACCACGCCATGTTCAAGGGCGAGCTGTTCCTCGGCGCGGGCTCCCTGCTCTATGCCACGGGTACGCGCAACATGGAGAAGATGGGCGGCCTGTTCCGCCGTATGCCGGTCACGGCCGTCTGCTTCCTCATCGGTGCCCTTGCCATCTCGGCTATCCCGCCGCTCAACGGCTTCGTTTCCGAGTGGTTCACCTACCAGTCCCTGTTCAACATCTCGACGCTCTCCGACCCGGTCGTCATGGTGTTCGCCGTCGCCTCCGCGGCCGCCCTCGCCATCACCGGTGCCCTGGCCGTCACGTGCTTCGTGAAGGCCTACGGCGTCTCGTTCGCGAGCAGCCCTCGTTCCCAGGAGGCCGCGAACGCCAAGGAGTCCCCGGCTCCGATGTTGTTCTCGCAGATGCTCCTCGCGGCCATCTGCGTGGTGCTGGGAATCGGCTCTCCCGTCATCGCCCCGGTTCTGGGCGACGTCGCCCAGAGCGTGCTTGCCGGCTCTGCCATCACAGCCACCTCGGGCGTGTCTCTGGTGAACGAGATTTCCGGTGCCGCCACCTCCACCCCCGCGATCGCCATCGCGCTCGTGGTCCTCACCGGCCTCGCGTTCGTGTTGAGGTCCTGCCTCGGCACCAAGGCCCCCGCTAAGAAGACCGACCCTTGGGCGTGCGGCTACGAGCCCAACGAGCACATGCCCGTCGTCGCCACGAGCTTCGCGTCAGACGTAGAGCTCTTTATGGGCCCGCTCTACACCCTGCGCGAGGTATGCACCAAGATCTGCTGGTCCATCGCGTACGTGTTCCAGAAGCTCACCGGTGTCGCCCAGGGCGTTGAGCCCCTGCCCGACCGCTTCCTGGTCGATGCACCGAGCGAGGGTGCCGATAAGCTGGCCGGCCTCGCCTCCAAGATCGAGGGCGGCAACTACTCCGTATACATCTGCTACATCGTCGCGGCGCTCGTGGTCTTCCTCGTGCTCGCCGTGGTCATGGTCTAGAGAGGGGAGAGGATATTATGAACATCGTTCTTGCGATAGCGCAGGGCCTCGTGGTCATGCTGGTCGCGCCCTTCTTCTCCGGCCTCGCCCGTGTGATTCGCGCGAAGATGCACAATCGCCGCGGTCCGTCCATCCTTCAGGATTACCGGGACCTCGCGAAGCTCATGGCGCGTCCCGAGTCCGTGAGTTCCGACTCGAGCTTCGTGCTGCGCATCATGCCGCCGCTGTTCCTCGCGGTGTCGTTCATGCTCGCCATGGGCCTGCCCATGTTCACGCTCGAGAGCCCCATGCCCGTCTTTGGTGACGCCATCACCATCATGTACGCGCTCGCGCTGTCCCGCTTCTTCTTCGCGCTGTCCGGCGTGGATTCCTCCAACGCCTACGCGGGCTTCGGCGGTATCCGCGAGCTCCTCATGAGCGTGCTCATCGAGCCGTCCATGCTCATCGCGCTGTTTACCGTCGCCATCGTGTGCGGCTCCACGGACATTGCGACCATGGGTCAGCACATCGTTACGGGCAACGTCTCGAGCGTCGTCGCCGTCATCCTCGCCGGCGTCGCCTTCGCGGCCGCCTGCTATATGGAGCTCGGCAAGCTTCCGTTCGATCAGGCCGAAGCCGAGCAGGAGCTCCAGGAGGGCCCGCTCGCCGAGCTCTCCGGCCCGTCCCTGGCCATGATGAAGCTCGCCATGGGCATGAAGCAGGTCGTGGTCGTCGCTTGGTTCACCTCCATCTTCATCCCCTGGGGAGAGCCCGCGACCATCGGCGTCACCGCTCTCGTGGGCGCCGTCGTCTTCCTTGTCAAGTGCCTGGTCGATTTCGTTGTCTGCGGCGTGCTCGAGAACTCCGTTTCCCGTTCGCGCTTCAAGGTGCTCGGTAACCAGACCTGGGCCGTCGTCGGCATCGCGGTCCTCGCGTTCGTCTTCGTCGTCGTAGGCGTGTAGGGAGAAGGGAGAAACTATGTCAATCGAATCGAGCTTGTCCCTCTTTGCCATGGTGGCGATCGCCGTCCCCATGCTGGGCTCCCTGCTCATCGTCATGCTGCCGCGTCCCTACGCTAAATGGATCTGCGCCTTTGCCGGCGGCATCGCCACGGTCGCTTCCGTTGGCTTGGCCGCGACGTTTGCCGGAAACGGCATGAACGCGGTCGATGTAACCTGGGCGAGTATGGGCCAGACCTTGGTCATGGGCTTCATATTCGACCGGATGAGCACGCTGCTCGCACCCGCGTTCGTCGCTATCGGCCTGCTCGTCGTCATCTATTCGTTCCCGTACATGAGCGATAAGAACAAGGAGCATCCCGACGCGCCCCGTCGCCGCTTCTACGTGTACTTCTCCACGTTCATCGGCGCCATGGCCGGTCTCGCCTACAGCTCCACCATCGTCGGCCAGCTCGTTTTCTTCGAGATCACCGGCGTGTGCTCCTGGGGCCTCATCAGCTACTACATGACGCCCACGGCCAAGAAGGCCGGTATGAAGGCGCTCATCATCACCCATATCGGCGCTCTGGGACTCTACATCGGCGCGGCCTTCCTGTTCGCCGGAACCGGCACGTTCGCGCTGAGCGCGATCTCCCAGCTCGATTCCGGTATGAAGACCGTCGTGCTGCTGCTCATCCTGTTCGCCGCTTGGGCCAAGTCCGCCCAGTTCCCGCTCTACATGTGGCTGCCCTCCGCAATGGAGGCCCCCACGCCCGTTTCCGCCTACCTCCATGGCGCGTCCATGGTGAAGGTCGGCGTGTGCGTGTTCGCCCGCGCTCTTGCGAGTGCCGGCGATATCCCCGAGATCGTCGGTTGGGTCGCCATCATCGACGCCGTCGTGACCATGCTCTTCGGCTTCCTCATGTACCTGCCCCAGAAGGATATGAAGCGCCTGCTCGCCTTCTCGACGATCGCGCAGCTCGCCTACGTGTTCTTCGGCCTGGGCCTCTCCGTGTTCGGAAGCCAGATGGCGTTCAACGGCGCCGTCGAGCACATCTTCAACCACGCGTTCACCAAGACCCTGTTCTTCCTCATCGCCGGCTCCCTCAGCTTCACGCTGGGAACCCGTATGCTGCCCAAGATCCAGGGCCTCATGAAGAAGTACCCGGTCACGGGCGTGGGCTTCGCGGTCGCCGCGACCGCTATCGCCGGCGTGCCCCCCATGAGCACGTTCTTCTCCAAGTTCCAGATCATTTCCGGTGGCTTCGCGGTTGGTGCCTCCAACATGGTCATCTTCGTCCTCGTGTGCGTCATGGTCGTCGAGACCGTCGCCACCTTCGCATGGTTCCTGCGTTGGATGGGTAAGGTCCTGCCCGGTGAGCCGAGCGAGACCGTGGCCGCCGGCCAGCCCCTTCCGCGCGCCATGGCGTTCGTGTTCGTCGTCCTCATGATCATGGTCGTCGTCGCCGGTCCTCTGTCCTCTAGTTGGATGGGTTAGGAGGTAGGACATGGGTTATTCGTTAGTCAATATCCTGGGTGGTCTTCTGATCGTGACCTCCACCATGGTGGTCGTCTCGAAGACCATCCCGTCCGCCATCAAGTGGTACGCGATCCAGTCGGTTGTCCTGGTGGGCGTGCTGCTCACCCTGGGCCTCACCACCGGTGCCACCGAGCTTCTCATGTGGGCCGCGTCGGCCTTCGTCACCAAGGTGATCCTCGTTCCGTTCATTCTCAACCGTGCCTACAAGAAGATGGGTTCGCCTGCCGATAGCACGCTGACCTCCTCCATCAAGCCGGCTTGGACCATCATCCTCACCGGTCTGGAGGTGGCCATCTGCTTCGCGGTGGTCACGCGCCTGAGCCTGCCCACCGCTGAGGTGGCTACTCCGGCCCTCGCCATCAGCTTCGCGCACTTCTTCGTCGGCCTCACGTGCATCATCTCCCAGCGCAACATCCTCAAGCAAATCTTCGGGTACTGCCTTATGGAGAACGGTAGCCACGTGACGCTCGCCCTGCTCGCGCCCACGGCCCCCGAGATCATCGAGATCGGCATCGCCACCGACGCCATTTTCGCCGTCACCATCATGTCCGCCGTCGTCGTGAGGATCTGGAACGACACCAAGTCGCTCGACTCGCACGACCTGACCGAATTGAAGGGGTAGGCCATGGATGTTTCAATGCTGACGGTCGCCCTGCTCGCTTGTCCCCTCGTGTTCTCCCTGGTCATGGCTGCGCTCCCCAAGATGACGTCCTACAACGTCTTCGCGGGGCTCAACACCATCTCCGTCGCGGCGACCCTCGTCCTTTCGGTCGTCACCGCGGGAACCATGCTCTCGAGCGGGCAGAATATCGACGCTTTGGGCCTGTGGCTCCATCTCGATTCGCTCTCGTCGATCTTCGTCCTTCTGGTAGGCATCATCGGGTTCATCACCGGCGTGTACTCCATCTCCTATATCAAGATCGATATCGAGGAGAAAACCATGCCGGCCGAGCGCGCCAAGCAGTACTACGCGCTGTTCAGCCTGTTCGTCTTTACGATGCTGCTCGCCTGCCTGTCCAACAACATCATCCTCACCTGGGCGGCGGTCGAGGCCACCACGCTGTCGACCGTGTTCCTCGTGGGCATCTACAAGAATAAGCAGGCGCTCGAGGCGTCTTGGAAGTACGCGATGGTCTGCACCGCCGGCGTGGCCTTCGGCCTGTTCGGCACACTGCTCATCTACGCGAACGCCGCCGATATCATGCCCAACGCGCATGAGGCCGCGTTCCTTACCTCCATCATGCCCTACGCCGACCAGTTCGACCCGATGCTCGTGCGCCTCGCGTTCGCGTTCATCGTCATCGGCTTCGGCACCAAGTCGGGCCTGTTCCCCATGCACACCTGGCTGCCCGACGCACACTCCCAGGCTCCGAGCCCGGTCTCCGCGCTGCTCTCGGGCGTGCTGCTCAAGTGCGCCATGCTGGTGATCATCCGCTTCTACTCCCTGTCCATCATCACGGTGGGCGACACCTATCCGCGAACGCTCCTGCTCATCCTGGGCACGCTGTCCATCCTGGTGGCCGCCCTGTGCATCTTCAAGCAGGACGATATCAAGCGCCGCTTCGCGTACTCCTCCGTCGATAACGTCGGCGTGGTCGCGCTGTGCCTGGGTATCGGTGGTCCGCTCGGTATCGCCGCCTGTCTGCTGCACTGCATCTTCCATGGCTTCACCAAGGCGCTCGCCTTCTGCATGGCCGGTAACATCCAGCACCTCTACCACACCCGCGACCTGAACAAGATCAAGGGCGTCGTCGAGATCGCGCCCATCACGGCCGCGCTCACCATCGTCGCTCTGCTCGCGCTCGCCGCTTTCCCGCCGTTCGCCCTGTTCATCTCCGAGTTCCTCACCTTCGTGGCCGGCGTCCAGTCCGGTCCCATCTGGGTGGTCGTGCTCGTGGCCATCGGTCTCACCGGCGTGTACTTTGCCCTTACCGGCATCGCGCTGAAGTCCATCTTCGGCAAGGCGCCCGAGGGCATGAAGCGCCACGAGGTGCCCGCCCTCATGATCATCCCCGAGATTGCCCTTGCGATCGTGGTCATGTGGTTCGGTATCGCCACGCCGGTCGCCATCACGAGCGGCGTCGAGGATGCAACGTCCGTCGTTTTGAACCAGAGCGTCGAAGAGCTCCACGAGGTTCCTCTCTACCGCATGGTGTTTAGCTCCCAGACCAAGACAAGCGAGGTGAATTAGCGCCATGGCAGAACCTGAAAAGAAGGACTACGCTCGTCGTTGCGAAAGCCACGTCGAGGCCCTGCGCGCCGCAGTGCCGGGCGCTATCGAGAAGGTTGAGTGGCAGTGCGAGGACCAGCTGACGATTACCGTCAAGCAGGACAAGCTGCCCGAGGCCGTCCACTACCTGTATTACGAGCGCTACGGCTGGATTCCTGTGATCATCGGCAACGACGAGCGCAGTCTGTGCGGCCGTTACGCCGTGTACTACGTCATCTCCATGGAGGGGGAGGACCCCGGCTGGGTGACCGTGCGCACCGAGGTCGATCCCGCCAAGATGACGTTCCCGTCCGTGACGCCGTTCGTCCCCGCCTGCGTGTGGGGCGAGCGCGAGCTTCGCGATATGTTCGGCCTGATCCCCGAGGGTCTGCCCGATCGTCGCCGCCTGGTGCTGCCCGACGATTGGCCCAGCGGCCTGTACCCGCTGCGCAAGGACTCCATGGACTACCGCTTCCGTCCCGCTCCCGCGAGCGAAATGGAAAACTACGAGTTCTTGGCCGATACCAAGGGCAAGGAGACCACACTCGTCCCCATGGGCCCGCTGCACATCACCTCCGACGAGCCCGGCCACTTCCGTCTGTTCGTCGAGGGCGAGACGATCGTCGACGCCGACTACCGTCTGTTCTACGTACACCGCGGTATGGAGAAGGTCGCCGAGACGCGCCTGAACTATGACGCCGTGACGTTCCTCGCCGACCGCATCTGCGGCATCTGCGGCTGCGCCCACTCGGTGGCCTACGCCGAGGCCGTCGAGCGCGCCCAGGGCATTCATGTCCCGCCGCGCGCCCAGTACATCCGCGCCATCATGCTCGAGGTCGAGCGTCTGCACTCGCACCTGCTCAATATTGGCCTCGCATCGCACTACACCGGCTTCGACTCCGGCTTCCAGCAGTTCTTCCGCGTCCGCGAGAAGTCTATGGACCTGGCCGAGAAGCTCTCCGGTCACCGCAAGACCTACGGTCTCAACGTGATCGGCGGCGTGCGTCGCGACATTTTGGCCGAGCAGAAGCTCTCCACGCTGACGACCATCCACCAGCTGCGCTCCGAGGTTCAGGAGCTCGTCGACGTCTTGCTCTCCACGCCCAACTTTATTGAGCGTACGAGTGGCATCGGCATTCTGGACCGCAAGATCGCACGCGACTTCTCGCCGGTCGGCCCGCTCATGCGTGGCTCGGGCTATGCCCGCGACGTGCGCTTTGACCATCCCTTCGACGGCTACGCCGATCCGGACGTCCAAAAGATGCACGCCGCCACGGCCGACACCTGCGATGCCTTCGGCCGCACCGCCGTCCGCATCCAGGAGGTCTACGATTCGATTGACATGATCGAGACCATGCTCGAGAACTGCCCGTCGGGTCCCATCCTTACCACGGATTGGGAGTACACCCCGCACAAGTACGCCATCGGTGCCACCGAGGCGCCGCGCGGCGAGGACGTGCACTGGGCGATGCTCGGCAACAACCAGAAGTGCTACCGTTGGCGCGCCAAGGCCGCCACGTACAGCAACTGGCCGGTCCTGCGCTACATGTTCCGCGGCAACACCGTGGGCGACGCGGCGCTGATCGTCGGCTCGCTCGACCCGTGCTACTCCTGCACCGACCGCGTGACGGTGACCGATGTCGCCGCCAAGCGCGACCACGTGCTCGACAAGGAGCAGTTCGAGAACGTCTGGCGCGACAAGTCGCCGCTTGCGGGCGAGGGCACCATGGCCGCTCCGCTCGATGAGGAGGCGCTCTAATATGCTGAAGCTTTGGAAGGTTAACGCCAAGGCCGGCGACGCGACGGTCAAGTACCCGTTTGCGCCGTTCCCCACCAACAAGGACATGCGCGGCAAGCCCGAGCACAATGCCGAGCTTTGCATCGCCTGCGGTGCCTGCGGCGTGGCGTGCCCGGCCGATGCCATTCGCATGGACACCGACCTTGCGGCCGACACCATTACCTGGTCGATCGACTACGGCCGCTGCATTTTCTGCGGCCGCTGTGAGGAAGCCTGCCCCATGGAGGCCATCAAGCTCACCGAAGAGTTTGAGCTGGCCGTCATGAGCAAGGACGACCTCACCAGCAAGAGCGTCTATACGCTCGAGCACTGCTCGCGCTGCGGCAAGCCGTTTGCCCCGCACAAGGAGATCGACTACGCCAAGCGCCTGCTGCAAAAGGCCGGCGGCATGGAGGCCGAGCAGGCCGCCCGTACCGTCGGTATGTGCCAGGAGTGCAAGCGCGAGCTCGACGCCCTGCGCGCCGCCTCGGCCGTAAAGACCGGCAACGCGCACGGCATGGCTGCCAACGAGACGCTTGCGTCCGGCGAGCCCCAGGGCCCCGGCATGGAGTATCTGGGCGGCCACGGCGTGAACCCGGAGTATATCGACCGCGAGCTCAACCCCGATGCGCCCGAGATTCCCGCCGGTCCGGCGCCGGTCGAGGGCATCATCATGGATTTTGAAACGAAGGAGGAGTAACCATGGCCGAACCCACGCTTTTACCCGAGCGGCTTCAGTACCGCCCGACCAAGATCGAGCTCGACGAGAGCATCGAGAAGGCCAAGGCGACCCTTCTTAAGAAGATCAAGCGCTCGGTGTATGTCTACCGCGTTGACTGCGGCGGCTGCAACGGCTGCGAGATCGAGATCTTCGGTTCCATCACGCCCGTCTTCGACGTCGAGCGCTTTGGCATCAAGGTCGTGCCCTCGCCTCGTCATGCCGACGTGCTGTTGTACACCGGCGCCGTGACGCGTGCCATGCGCATGCCGGCCCTGCGCGCCTTTGAGGCCGCACCCGATCCCAAGATCGTGGTGTCCTATGGCGCGTGCGGCTGCACCGGCGGCATCTTCTACGACAACTACTGCGTCTGGGGCGGCACGGACAAGATTCTGCCGGTCGATGTCTACATCCCCGGCTGCCCGCCCAGCCCCGCGCAGACCATCTACGGCTTTGCCATGGCGCTCGGTCTGCTGGACCAAAAGCTCCATGCCGAGACCACGGTGGAGGCCGCCGGCGAGCAGGCCGATATCCTGCACCCCGGCGTGCCGTACAAGCTGCGTGTGGCCATCGAGCGTGAGGCTCGCGCCATGAGCGGCTACCGCTACGGCCGTGACCTGGCCAACGAGTTTATGGATACGCTCGAGGGCGCGCCCAAGGGCGATATCCGCGGCGCCATGGCGCTGCTCATCGATAAGCAGGACGATCCGCGCCGCGTCGAGGTGTACTCGGCGCTGCAGGATCTGGTGCTGGCCGGAGGTCGCTAGATGGAGCTCACGGACCGCTCTGGTTACTTTGCGGGTCCCGGCATGCTCGGCGGCTCTTTTGGCGATGCCTCGCGCGCAAGCGACGAGGCCGCCGAGGGCGTCGCCGACCCCTGCCTGGGCCATACGCCCGACCAGGTGGTCTTCTATGAGCTCACGCGTAAGTTTGTGGAGACCGAGGAAGACGTTCCCCAGGAGGCCTGCGACGTGCTGTACTACACGCTCGCCGTGGGCCACCACACCGGCGTGCTCGACTGCTTTGAGCCGCGCCTGTCGGTGCCGGTGAACGTGTTCTATTCGCTCGTCGACGCGCTGCCGGAGGGGGAGGCCAAGACCAAGTTCAAGGCCATCCGCTCCTTTGGCGAGTGCCAGCTCGACAAGGCGGCGGTGCCGTCGCTGCTCGAGGCCTGCGACACGCTGCTCGACGATCGCGGTTTTCGCGGTTCGGCCAAGGCCGGCATCTCGGTGTTCGATGACGACTTTGGCCTGCATGCCCAGCAGGTCGCGTTCTTAATGAAGTTTCGCGATCTGGTTGAGCGCGTGCGCGATGTGTCGGGCGTGTATCTGACGGGGAGGCTACAGTAATGGGTCGCGTTGTGGATGGCCGTGTGAACGGCGCCCCGTTTGCGGGCATCGTGCTCACGGCGGGAAGCGTGCTGCGCGCCGACGATGCCGCCGGCCCCGTGCTCTCCAAAAAGATGGAGGACACGCCCATCGCCGGTTGGTACACCATCGACGGTGGGCAAACGCCCGAGGACGACATCATCGAGGTCAAGCGCGAGCGTCCGCCGCGCCTGGTGTTGGTCGATGCCGCCGACATGGCGCTGCCCGTCGGCGCTATCCGCTTGCTCGACAAACGTGATGTGGCCCGCAAGTCGATGTTCACCACGCATTCGCTTCCCTTGTCGATTCTGATCGAAGAAATCGAGCAATCGTGCGAAGATATCGTCTTCATAGGGATTCAGCCGGGCGATACGGAGTTCTATAACCCCATGTCCCCGGAGGTCTTTGAGGCCGTCGACGCCGTGTATGACGCCGTGGCCGCCAACGACTTTTCCCACTTTGTCCGCTTGGGGCAGGAGCTATAGGAGCGCTTGTCCCTGCTGATTAGGAAAGAAGTGATTGACATGGCAGATTCCAAGGCAGAATATTCCGCTCCCGATTGCCTGGCGCCCGCCGCGATCGAGGCCAAGACCGAGGCCGCCGGCGTGACCAAGGCTAACCTGCCGGTCGCTAAGGCCTTTCTGTTGGCAATGTTCGCCGGCGCGTTTATCGCCTTCGGCGGCCTGTTCTTTACGGTGTTTTTGAGCGACAGCACGCTGGGCTGGGGTGCCCAGCGCGTCGTGGGCGGCCTGTGCTTTTGCCTGGGCCTGGTGCTGGTGCTGGTGTGCGGCGCTGAGCTGTTCACCGGCAATTCGCTTATGGTCTGCGCGCTCAAGAGCAAAAAGATCACCTTGGTCCAGATGCTTAAGGCATGGATCGTCGTGTGGGTCGGCAATTTTGTCGGTGCTCTGTTCATCGTCTTTTTGGTGTACATGGCCGGCATCTATAAGCTCAACGGCGAGGCGGTCGCCAACTCCATGGTGAGCGTCGCCGCCGGCAAGGTGACGATCGACTGGGTGACGATCTTCTTCCGCGGCATCCTGTGCAACATCTTTGTGTGCCTGGCCGTGTGGATCGGTACCGCCGGCAAGACCGTGGTCGATAAGGTTGTGGGCATTTTGCTGCCCATCGCTGCCTTTGTGGCCTGCGGTTTTGAACACTGCGTCGCCAACATGTACTTTTTGCCTATGGGCGCCGTGATGCATGCATGCGGTTACGGTGCCGACGTCGCCGGCGCCGATGCGCTCAACGCTGCGGGCATTGCGTTTAACCTGTCCGCCGCCACGCTGGGCAACATCGTGGGCGGCGCGGTTCTGGTCGCGCTCGGCTACTGGTTTGTCTACGCCAAGAAGTCCGAGGCGTAATAAGCCGGAATGACGTACGGGCCTCCCGAGGGGCGTTTGCCTTTTGGGAGGCTCTTCATGTCTTGCTGCGGTAGATGCTGCGGGCTTTGCGTCGCGGCAGCTGGCGGCAGAGCTGTGGTGCGGTGGGGCCTGAACCCCTGAGCTGGAAGGAATAATCGAGATGGCATCGAGAACTATGCATGACGGTCGCTCCGTGGTGACGACATGCGGGGGATGCTATGCCGATTGCGCCTTTGCGGCCCATGTTGAGGATGGACGTGTGGTGGCCGAGTTGCCGGTGCCGGGGCATCCGTGCGCGGCGCGTGCCCTGTGCGCCCGCGGACGGCATCGCCTGGCAATGCCGTTTGACGAGCGTGACCGCATTGTGCACCCCATGCGACGCCGCCGGGATGGCTCGGGGTTCGATGCGATTACCTGGGACGAGGCGTTCGCGCAGATTGCCGAGCGTCTTTTGGGGATTGTTGACGAGTGCGGGCCTCGTGCACTGGGCATGACGCTCGGCGTTCCCTCGTTCGACCGCTACTGGGCCTATCGCTTTATGCATGCGCTGGGTTCGCCCAACGTGTACGGTGCCGATGGTGCCTGCGAGGTAAGTCGTCTCACCGGATGGGAGCACAGCCTGGGCTACAGCCCCGCCTCCGACCTGGCGCATACCGACTGCATCATGTACCTGGGGCGTTCCATCGTCGATTCATCGACGATGGGGGCCGTCGATGCGCTCAACGATGCGCGCCGGCGCGGGGCGAAGATCATCGTGGTTGACCCCCGGCGCAGCGGTTCGGCCGCGCTTGCCGATCGCTGGCTCCGCGTGCGTCCGGGCTGCGACTTGGCGCTGCTGTTGGGTATTGTCCACGTGCTCATTGCCGAGGGCCTGTACGACCACGAGTTCGTTGCCCGCTATACCACGGGTTTTGACGAGCTGGTGCAGGCGGCCAGTGCTTGGACGCCCGAGTGGGCCGAGTCGATGTGCGACGTGCCGGCCGCAGAGATTGTCGCCACGGCGCGCGATCTCGCTGCCGCCGCGCCTGCCGCTGTGGTGGATGCGGGTTTTCATGGTGGCATCGGTATCGCGTATGCCAATAGCACCCAGACCGCGCGCGCTATCTGCTTGGTCGATGTGCTGCTGGGCTGCATCGGACACGCGGGCGGCGCCCTCAATCCGCCCACGCCGCTTGTGTTGGGCGACCTCGATCCCGCACGCTTTGCGACGCCGCCGGTGCCTCGCGGACCCAAGCTGGGGTCCGAGCGCTATCCACTGGTCGATCCGGTGCGCGGCCTGTGCACGACCATCGGCCAGTCGATTCTTGCCGGCGATTTGCGTGGGCTCATCGTCTATGCCAGTAACCCCGGTGCGGGCTATGGCAATGCACAGGCTTGGTTGAGTATTTTGCAGCAGCTCGACTTGCTCGTGACGATTGATATTCGCTGGTCCGAGACGGCGCGCGCTTCCGACTTCGTGCTGCCCGATGTGACGTATCTGGAGGCCGACCGCGGCGTGGGAACGGTGATGGGTGTTAACGATGCGCGCGTGTTCTACCGCAACGCCGTGCTGCCCGTGTTGCATGGCGACACGCGTCCCGGTCGGGAGATCTTTGCCGGGTTGGCTGCGGCCTGCGGCGTGGGCGAGTACTTCCAGTTTACGTCTGACGATCTGGCGGCTGCCCAGGTGGCGCCTTTTGGGATCAATCTGGACGAGCTCAAGGAGCGCGGCTGGGCCGTCACAGGTGTTGCGTTGCCGTCGCGTACGGGCGGGCCGGCGATTCCCTTGGATGGCGGCAAAATTGCGCTGGCAAGCGACGTATGGGAACGGGCCGGTCTGGGTCGTGTACCCAACTGGATCGCGCCCATGGTGGAGCCTGGCTCGGGGATGTTTCGCCTCATTAGCGGAAACCGTCCCTTTGAGTCGCATACCTCTCGAAGGCTTGCGGCCCAAGGTGCCGCCGAGGCTGGGTCGGACCTGGATGCCGTGCAGATGAATGCCGATGCTGCTGCGCACATGGGCATCGCCGACGGCGAGGTCGTCGAACTCGTGAGCGATATGGGCCGCGATCGCGTGCGCGTGGAGACGACGCCGTATCTGCATCCGGCGTGCATCTTCACCTCGGCCGCTCCCGGCGGGCGTTCGTTTGGCGCCGATGTCGGTGGCGCTCAAGCCTTGGGCGTGGGTCCGCTCGACCATACGCCGTTGCGTTGGGACCCGTTGACGGGCGCTGCGCTCACCCAGGAAAACGCCGTTCGCGTGGAAAAGATCGCGGCACGCGAGGATAATAGCGATTGATTGACTCAGCCGATCGAATTGGCTGATAGTTTGACGTTCGAACGATTGATTCACCTTTGGTTTTGAAAGGTCGCACATGAGCGATAGCCAGAACATGTCCGATGAGGTACGCGCCCGCCTTCGCGCTATTCCTTCCGTCAACGAGCTGCTCGCAGAGTGGCCGGTTGTGAAGGCGGCGGGGGAGACCTGCGACGCGGTGGTGCATGCCGCCGTCACGGCTGAGCTCGACGAGGAGCGCGCCGCGATTCGTGCCGGTGCCGCCCCGCGTTCCAAGCGCGACCTGGCCTCGGCCATCGAGTGGCGTGCGCATCGATCCGCACTGCCGAGCCTGCGCCCTGCCGTCAACGCCACGGGTGTGGTCATCCATACCAACTTGGGTCGCGCCCCGCTCGCGGAGTCGGCGGCAAAGGCCGTGGCCGAGGTCGCGCGTGGCTACAGCACGCTCGAGTACAGCGTGGACACCTGCTCGCGCGGGTCGCGCAAGGAGCACGCCGCGCAGCTCATCCGCTCGCTTACCGGTGCCGAGGACGCGCTGGTCGTTAACAACAACGCCGCCGCTGTGCTGCTGGTGCTGGCGACCCATGCCGTAGGCAAGGAGGTCATCGTCAGCCGCGGCGAGCTTGTCGAGATCGGCGGCAGCTTCCGCATCCCCGATGTCATGGCGGCTTCGGGCGCCAAACTCGTCGAGGTCGGCGCCACCAACCGCACGCACCTGGCTGATTATGAGCAAGCCATCACGCCCGATACGGCGATGATCCTCAAGGTCCATCCTTCCAACTATCGCATCGAGGGCTTTCACGAGGAAGTGGGCTCTCGGGAGCTTGCCGCCCTGGCCCACAAGCATGGTCTGCTGTTCTACGAGGACCAGGGTTCGGGCGCGCTGTTGCCCGACGACATCTTGGTGCGCGGCGGCGAAGAAACCACGCCGGCTTCGGTTTCGGCAGGGCTCGATCTGGTGTCGTGCTCGGGCGATAAACTGCTCGGTGCCGCACAGGCGGGCATTATCATGGGCCGTCGCGATCTGGTCCAGGCCTGCGGTTCGCATCCGCTTATGCGTGCCCTGCGCCCGGGCAAGCTCGCACTGGCGGCGCTCGAGGCTACGCTGCGCATTTACATGGATGGGGCGGATGTGGCACATCGCGAGGTGCCGGTGCTCAACATGCTCACGCTCCCACAGGCTCATCTGGAGCGTCGTGCACGCAAGCTGCGCGAGCTGATGACGGCAGGCCTCGATAAGGCGGGTTGCCCGCGCGCCGTGCAGGTGGAAATCGTCGAGGAGTCGTCGACTCCCGGCGGCGGTTCGCTGCCTACCGTCGAGCTGCCTACCATGTGCGTTGCCGTGCGCCTCGTCGATGAGCGTCTTTCCGTTGACGCACTCAAGCGCTCGCTCGTCCAAGATTTCGACACGCCGGTCGTCACACGCGCCTCGCACGATCGCGTCCTGTTTGACATGCGTACACTCGTGGGCGACCGCGATATCGAGACGGCGGCATCGACGCTCGTCGCGTGCGTTGAGAAGGCGATTGCTCGATGAGTGAGGTTCAGGCGCTGGTGGAGTGTCCCGTTATCGTTGGCACGGCGGGTCACGTTGACCATGGTAAGTCGGCATTGATCGAGGCACTGACCGGCAAGAATCCCGATCGTCTGGAGGTTGAGCGCCGTCGCGGTATGACCGTGGAGCTGGGCTTTGGCGAGCTGGCGCTGCCGAGTGGCAAGATCGTCGGCCTGGTCGACGTGCCGGGCCACGCGCATTACCTGCGCGCCATGGTGCAGGGCGCCACGGGCATCGACGTTGCCGTGCTGGTGGTTTCTGCCGTCGAGGGCGTGATGCCGCAGACGCGCGAGCACGTGCACGTGCTGGAGCTGCTGGGCGTTACGCATATGGTGGTCGCGCTGACGATGTGCGACCTTGCCGATGCCGAGATGACCGAGCTTGCCGAGCTCGATGTCGATGACTTTTTGTCGGGTACCGTGTTTGCGGACGCGCCGATCGTGCCTGTGTCGTCCAAGACAGGCGAGGGGATCGAAAGGCTGCTCGCCGTGCTCGACGAGCAGGTTGCCGCTTGCTGGGATGCCTGCCGTGCCCGTGCCGAGCTCACTGATGCCGCGCCGCGTCTGCCGATTGACCGCTGCTTTACGATCAAGGGCGTCGGCACTGTCGTGACGGGAACGTTGCACGATGCGCCGGTTGCGGTGGGCGACGAGTTGATGGCTTTGCCGTCGCGTACGGTCTGTCGCGTGCGCGGGATTCAGGTGCACGGCGATACGCCGCGAGCACTGCCCGGTCAGCGTGTGGCGCTCAACTTGGTGGGCGATGGTGTCGCCGCGCTCGATCGCGGTGAGATGCTCGGCGTGGCGGGCCGCTTTGGCCAGACGATGCGCTTTATGATGGCGTTTACGTATTTGGGTCGCGAGGGAGCCAAGCCGCGTGTGCTCGAGTCGGGTGCGCGTGTGCACGTGATGGCGGGTACGGCCGAGGTTGTCGGTCGCATCATGTTCATGGAGGGTGAGGCCCCCATGGCGGTGGGCGAGACCCGTATCGTTCAGGTGCGCTTGGAAAACTCGCTGCCGCTACGTGCCGGGGACCATGCCGTGGTGCTGTCCTATTCGCCCGTGATGCTTGTTGGCGGCGGGCGCGTGCTGCTTTCACGCTGTCGTCGCTCGCGCGAGCTTGCCGAAGGAGAGCGTGCGCTGTATGCGGCGCTCGAGTCCGGCGATATCGCGGGCGGTGTGGGCGCTTGGCTGGCGTTGCAGACGCTGCCGGTTACGGCGGTTAATGCTGCCGAGGCTTTGGATCTTGGTGTCGGCGAGGTCGATGCCGCACTGCGCGGATTGGTGGCGCAGGGCTCCGTTCGCAAGCTTGCCGTGGGTGACGCGGACCTCTTGGCGGACGCCGCGGTGCTCGACGCCGCGATGGATGCCCTTGCGGCGACCCTGTCGGCCATGCACGCGGCGGCTCCCAAGGAGACGGGCTTTACGCCCGGCGCCGTTGCCCATGCTGCGTGGCCTGCCGCTGATGAAGGCGTTGCCGCGGCCCTGATTGCCGAGGGCTGCTCGCGTGGCGTGTGCGCCGCCGAGGGCGCCGAGGTATTCGATCCGCATTCGGCCGCCGCGGCGGCACGCGTGGTGCGAGAGGCTTGCGAGCGCATCGTCGCGCTGCTTGACGAGACCGGCCTCGATGCACCGGCGCTTCCCGAGGTGGGCGAACAGCTGCAGCTCGGCCGCGACGCCATGACGCGTGCCCTGCGCGAGCTTTCGCTCAACCGCTCGATCGTTAAGGTCGAGCGCGACGTTGCCCTGTCCGCTGCCGCTGAGGCTCACGCGCGCGAGCTCGTCGCCGCCGCCATCGCCGAAGCCGGCGGTGCTGCCACCACGAGCGTGCTGCGCGAGGCCCTGGGTGTGTCGCGCAAACGCGCCATCAGCATCTTGGAGCACCTAGATGCCGTGCGCTTTACGGTGCTCGACAAGGATGCCGGCGGCCTGCGCTCCCTGCGCTAGATTGGCTGCTCGGTTTGGTAAAATACCGCCGCACTTGGGAACGGATGGGCTCCGGTGGGCTCCGCGGTCCTCAAAACCGTTGCGAGGCGTGCAAAACGTCTTGGATGTGTTCGATTCACATACGTTCCCGCCATACGCTACCAGCGCTTTTGTGCTCGCGGTCTTGCTGCGTGCCGCAAAGGCGCTGTTTTGTTTTTGCACGAGCTTTTCGTAGTGCCGCTATTTCGGCGGCGGTATTTAGCTTCGTGCACCGGGTTTCGAGCATGCCGATGGGGGTGTTTTGCCGTATGACTACCGTAAGACGTGCCGATCTTTCTTGTGTCGTCCAGGCGGGTGGGCTGTCCTCGCGCATGGGCTGTGATAAGGCTCGCATGGCGTTTTGCGGCGAGCCGCTCATCGAACGCGTGCTGGGTCGGCTGGCGCCAGTTGCCGGCGAGTTGGTCGTGACGACTTCGCGTCCCAGCGAGCTTGCCTACCTTGAGGAGCGCGCGTTTGGCGGCCTGGTGCCGCGAATAGTGTCGGACCTTGAGGGGCCGGCGGGCGCCATGCGCGGCATCGCGAGTTCGCTGACTGCGGCCCGGCTGCCTCTCGTTGCTATCGTCGCCTGTGATATGCCGTTTGTCTCTTCGGAGCTAATCGGTGCCCTTGCTGGCTGTGTCGAGGCCGAGGCGCTCGACGTGTGCGTGCCGCGCGAGGAGCGGGGGATTGAGCCGCTTTGCGCCGTCTGGCGCCGTGACGCGTGTGCGCCGGTTGCCCAAGAGCTGCTCGCCGGTGACCGTCAGCGAATCCGCTGCCTGATCGACCGGATGAACGCCGGGCATTTGGACGAGCCTCAGATTGTCGCGGTCGCCGGCTCGACGCTCTGCTTCGAAAACGTCAATACGCCCGAGGAGTTTGCGGCGGCCGAGTTACTCGCCTAGACGATTGGAGTTGCCATGTCTCACGATATTTGTCCCGACACGGGAGAACCTTGCACTTGCGATGGGTCCGAGCCTTGCACCTGCGGCTGTGGCGGCTGTGGACATACGGCCGAGGAAGAGGCAGCGGCGGCTGCGTATCGCGAGTCGCACCGCGAGGCCTCGTTCGGCGATGCCCCTGATCACGAACGCAAGATCATCGTGTCGTTCGATAGCACCTTCGATGTGATGGAGTGCGAACAGCTGTGTCTTGCCGCCGGCGTGCCTGGACGCATTATGCCGTTGCCCGGTTCCATCACCGCCGGCTGCGGGTTGTGCTGGGCCATGCCGTTCTCGGGCGATGCGCTCGCCGGCTTCCGTGCTGCCACCGAAGGCCGCATAACCCCCGCTGACTACCATCAGCTCGTCCTCTAACCACCAACACCACCACATTGGGGACAGGCACCTTTGTGGTGGTTTGGAACATGTGGACGAAACAGCTTCGAAACACGCGATTTGCACGTTGGGTGCTCAAAAACGCTTCTACCTGCATCGTAATCAAAACGAAACATCTGCTCGTCGGCTTATGCGTAACTTTCCCGCAACAGTGCGATATTATCCATACTCGATAAAGCTCGCGGCGCATGGGGCGCCTCGAACGACACTTTTCTTTTCCATCAATTGGAGGAAGCATGAGCTACACGCAGAAAGTTCTCGACGAGCTCAAGGCCCGCTATCCCGAGCAGCCTGAGTTCATCCAGGCCGCGACCGAGATCCTCGGCACCATCCAGCCGGCGCTCGACGCCCACCCCGAGTACGAGGAGGCCGCCCTGCTGGAGCGTCTCGTCGAGCCCGAGCGCATCGTCATGTTCCGTGTTCCCTGGGTCGACGACCAGGGCAAGGTTCAGGTCAACCGCGGCTATCGCGTCGAGTTCAACTCTGCCATTGGACCCTACAAGGGCGGCCTGCGCTTTAACCCGACGGTCACCCTGGGTATGCTCAAGTTCCTGGGCCTGGAGCAGATTCTCAAGAACAGCTTGACCACCCTTCCCATGGGCGGCGGCAAGGGCGGCTCCGACTTCGACCCCAAGGGCAAGTCCAACAACGAGATCATGCACTTCTGCCAGTCCTTCATGACCGAGCTCTATCGCCATATTGGCCCCAACACCGACGTTCCCGCCGGCGACCTGGGCGTTGGCGGCCGCGAGGTTGCCTACCTGTTTGGTCAGTACAAGCGTCTGACCAATGAGTGGACCGGCGTCCTCACCGGCAAGGGCCTCTCCTTTGGCGGCTCGCTCGCCCGTACCGAGGCCACCGGCTACGGCCTGGCCTACTTTGTGGACGAGTACCTCAAGAGCCGCGGCGACTCCTTCGAGGGCAAGAACGTCGTCGTTCACGGCTCCGGTAACGTCGCCATCTACGCGGTCCAGAAGGTCTCCCAGCTCGGCGGCAAGGTGCTCGCCTGCTCCGACACCCATGGCTGGGTCGAGGATCCCGACGGCATCGACTACACCGTGCTCGAGCACGTCTACAACAAGAAGCGCTCCGGCCACGACAAGGGCGTTACGCTCGCCATGTACGTCGACGAGAAGCCCAATGCCACGTGGCACGAGGGTGACGGCCGCGGCGTGTGGCAGCTGCCCTGCGACATCGCGCTGCCCTGCGCTCGCGAGAACACGCTGCTGCTCGAGGACGCCCAGGCGCTCGTCGCCAACGGCTGCAAGGTGGTCGGCGAGGGCGCGAACATGCCCACGACCATCGAGGCCACGACCTACTTCCAGGAGCACGGCGTCGCCTTTATGCCCGGTAAGGCTGCCAACGCCGGTGGCGTGCTCGTGTCCGGCCTGGAGATGAGCCAGAACGCCGAGCACCTGTCCTGGACCTTCGAGGAGGTCGACGGCAAGCTCGAGCAGCTCATGCGCGGCATGTTCCACAACGTGGACGACACCGCCAAGGAGTACGGCCAGGAGGACAACTTTGTCATGGGCGCCAACATCGCCGGCTTCCTGAAGGTCGCCGACGCCATGCTCGCCCAGGGCGTCTGCTAAATCTTCGCTCGATATAGCATGTGATGAGGCTCCCAGCCATTCCGGCTGGGAGCCTTTTCTATCCCGGAGGACTCCTCATAACTTGCGGTGATATACGGACTGTTTTGCGTTCCAGAACGACTAATCAGTCCGTATATCACCGCAAGTTGTGGATGGGTGGGTGGATTTTGTCCTAAAACGGTGTGCGGCCCCTCGTTTGGTACACTAAAAGGTACTGGACAAGTGAAGAGATGGGGGAGAACGTGCTCAAGTTCGGTACCTACGTCCGTGTTGGAAACGCGGCCGAAGCCTATGAGCTCTTACAGAAGAACCGCAACAACAAGATTGTGGGCGGTGGCATTTGGATGCGCCTGGGTTCGCGTCGCGTGGCGACGGCGATTGACCTTTCGGCCTGCGGACTCGATCAGATCGATGAGACCGAGACCGAGTTTCGCATCGGTGCCATGTGTACCCTGCGCCAGCTCGAACGCCATGTCGGGCTCAACGCGCTTGTCAACCATGTCTTTGAGTTCGCCGTCCACGATATCGTGGGCGTTCAGCTGCGCAATACCGCCACGGTGGGCGGCAGCATCTACGGCCGCTTTGGCTTCTCGGACGTTCTCTCCGCCTTCCTCGCGCTCGATTCCTATGTTGAGCTGACGGGCGCCGGCCGCGTTCCGCTTGCCGAGTTTGTGAACATGGGCTATGTGCGCGACGTGATCGAGCACGTCGTGGTCGTTAAGCACGACTACCGTGCGAGCTACGAGGCCGTGCGCAAGGCCGCGACCGACTTCCCCTCCTTAAACGTCACTGCCGCCTGGTGGAACAACAGCTGGCATGTCACCGTGGGCGCCCGCCCGCTGCGCGCGACCCTGCTGCAGGGCGAGGCATGCGGCCTTACTGCCGAGCAGCCTTCCGAGGACGAGCTTCGCGCTCTGGCCGCTTCTGTGCGCGCCCTGAGCTACGGCACCAACCTGTGGGGCTCGGCCGCCTACCGCCGCCGCATCTCGGCACCGTTGGCGATTCAGGCCGTGCGCCGTGCCGCCGGCATCGAGCTTTCGGCCGCGCTTGCCCGCGAGCTCGAGACCGTGCAGATCCCCAAGTTTGCCACGGACGAGTATTCCTGCCGCCGCGTGCCCGGCGTCGATTCTAGCGAGGTGCGCTAATGGCTGCCAAACTCATCGATCTTTCCTTTACGCTCAACGGCCGTAAGGTCAAGGTTCAGATTGCCCCCGACACCATGCTCTTTGCACTGTTGCGCGAGCAGGGTTGTGCGTCGGTGCGCTGCGCCTGCGAAACCACCAACTGCGGCCTGTGCACGGTGTGGCTCGACGGCGATCCGGTTCTGAGCTGCTCGGTTCCCGCCGCGCGCGTCGAGGGCCGCTCCATCACCACGCTCGAGGGCCTCAAGGCCGAGTCCGAGGCGCTTGCCCGCGCTATGGCTGCCGAAGGTGCCGAGCAGTGCGGTTTTTGCGCCCCCGGCCTCATCATGAACGTGCTGGCGCTTGCCCGCGCTGCCAAGGAGGACCCGAGCCTCGTCGCCACGCGCGAGGAGCTGTCGCGCCAGCTCGCCGGCAACCTGTGTCGTTGCAGCGGCTACGAGAGCCAGCTGCGCGCTATCGTCCGCTTCCTCAACGAGTCTGGCGTACAGGTGGGCTTTGAGATGCCCGAGCTGCCGGTCAATAACACCAGCTGCGATGGCGTCTCGTATAAGCAGATCACTCACAAGCAGCCCAAGAAGGACTCGAAGGCCCTGCTCGAGGGGCGTCCCGTCTACACGGGCGACCTGGTGCCTGCCGGCGCCCTGATCGTCAAGCTCAAGCGCAGCCCGTATGCCCGCGCCAAGATCCGCTCCATCGATACGTCGCGCGCCCTGAAGGTGCCCGGCGTGGTGGGCGTCTACACTTACGAGGACGTGCCCAAGCGCCGCTTTACCATCGCCGGCCAGAGCTATCCGCAGCCGAGTCCCTACGACCGCCTGATCCTCGAGAACCTCGTACGCTACCAAAACGAGGAGGTGGCTATCGTCGCCGCCGAAACCGAGGAGGCCGCCGACAAGGCGCTCAAGCTCATCAAGGTTGACTACGAGGTACTCGAGCCCCTGCTCGACTTTACCCAGGCGCTCGATAACGACATCGTGGTCCACCCCGAGGGCGACGTGACCTTTATGTTCCCGCAGGGCGGCGATGTTGCTCGCAACCTAGTATGCAGCGGCACGAGCGACTTTGGCGACTTGGACGAGGCCTTCGCCCAGAGCGACATCGTCTTTGAGCGCACCTACACCAGCCAGGCCACGCAGACCGCGCCCATGGAGACCTTCCGCGCCTTCGCGACGACTGACGCGTTCGGCCGCATCTCAGTGACCACCTCGACGCAGGTGCCCTTCCACGTGCGCCGCATGGTCGCGCAGTCGCTCGACATTCCGCAGTCGCAGGTGCAGGTCATTAAGCCGCGCATCGGCGGCGGCTTTGGCTCCAAGCAGACGGGCTGCTGCGAGATCTTCGTGGCGTTTGTGACGCAGCAGACCGGCCGTCCGAGCTACTGCTGCTACACGCGCGAGGAGACCATCACCGCGGGCAACTCGCGCCACCAGATGCAGATGACCGTTAAACTGGGCGCCATGAACGACGGCACCATCACGGCCATCGATCTGCACACGTTGTCCAACGCCGGAGCGTATGGCGAGCACGCTACAACGACGATCGGCCTTTCGGGCCACAAGAGCTTGCCCATCTACAACCACGTGAAGGCGAGCCGCTTTAGCTGGGACGCCGTCTACACCAACACCAACCGCGGCGGCGCGTATCGCGGCTACGGTGCCACCCAGGGCCAGTTTGCTGTGGAGAGCGCCGTCAACGAGCTCGCCGACATGCTGCACACGGACCCCGCCGACCTGCGCCTTAAGAACATCGTGCGCGAGGGCGAGATCATGCCGCAGTACTACAACGAGAAGCTCAACGCCTGCGCGCTCGACCGCTGCCTGCTGCGCGCGATGGACATGATCGGCTGGCGTGACAAGCCGCTGGCCGTAGACCTGGGCGATCGCGTGCGCGCCCTGGGCTGTGCGCTCACCATGCAGGGATCGGGCATTTCCAACGTGGATATCGCCGGCATCGACATGCGCCTGGAAGAGGACGGCTTCATTACCATCGGCACCGGCGCCACCGATAACGGCATGGGCGTCGACACGATCCTGGCGCAGATTGCCGCCGAGGAGCTGGGCGTGGAGAGCTCGCAGATCGTGGTGCGCGGCGTGGACACCGACGTGTCGCCGTTCGATGCCGGCTCGTACGCGAGCTCGGGTACGTACGTGACGGGCCTTGCCGCCAAGAACGCCGCGACCGAGTTGCGCGAGAAGATTTGCGCAAAGGCCGCCCGGATGTGGGACGTTGACGCCGCCGACGTGGTCTTCGATGGGCAGTACGTGCGCCTGTCCGACGAGCGTGCCGCGCGCGAGCAGAACCGCTACCTCACGCTGCGCGACTTTGCCAACCTGTGCGTCAAGAACATCGCGGGCGGCGACGCGCTCACCTCGCACGCCTCTGCCTGCCTGCCCGTTTCGCCCCCGCCGTTTATGGCCGGCATTGCCGAGGTCGAGGTCGACAAGGCCACCGGCAAGGTGACCGTGGTGGACTACGCGGCGGCTGTGGACTGCGGTACCGTGATCAACGAGGCGCTCGCGCGCGTCCAGGCCGAGGGCGGCATTGCCCAAGGCATCGGTCACGCGCTCTACGAGATCGTCGAGCACGACGACCGCGGCCGCCTGCGCACCGGCAACTTTATGAGCTACAAGCTGCCCACGCGCCTGGATATCGGCAGCATTCGCGTGGCCTTTGAGCCGAGCTACGAGCCGACGGGTCCGTTTGGCGCTAAGTCGATCGGTGAGGTCGTCATCAACACGCCGCTCGCCGCCGTGGCCTCAGCCGTCGCACACGCCACCGGCCACCAGGTCCGCTCGCTGCCGATCACGCCGGAGAAAGCGCTGCTAGGGGAGTAGACGAGCTGGGGGTAGCTAATTTGGGACGGGGCCATTTTAGCTACCCCAGCC
>UROZ01000004.1 GCA_900549655.1 uncultured Collinsella sp. | reverse complement strand
GGAAACCAGCGCGTCAGCGCTACGCGATATGACGCGCAAATAAGGACTCCACTATCAAATCGTCTCAACCTGTAACAGGTAGGGGTGAAACCACCAACCAGATGTTACAGATTGAGATTTTTGACCCGGCCTATTCCGTTTGTCTCGATCTGTAACAGCTAGGACCGAATAATTCAGCTAGTTGTTACAGATTGAGATTGAGAGGATTGGCCTGCGCATTCATCTCAATCTGTAACATCTAGACGTCCAAAACCGGTCTTAGTGTTACAGATTGAGACAATTCGGCGGGGTCTACCTTGTTTGTCTCGATCTGTAACGGTTAGGACTTAAAAACTCGGCTACGTGTTACAGATCGAGACAAAAGAAAAAGAACATTAGGACTTGAAAATAAAGTTTTGATAAGGGATTCGCCCAGTTAAGACGGTGCGGCAGACAATTGAGATTAGTTTGCCTCCGGAGTCGTAAGCATAATGAGTCAGTTCGATGACCGGAAGTTTTGCAACACCATAATTACTGGCTTCGGAATCGCTAAGCTCACGTGCTCTATAGCTTTCTCTAACAGATTGGATAGACTTGGACAAGTCGTCCATGATTCTGCTAAATGCCTGAAAATCTAACTGGTTATTCGGAACGCGCGACTTTGAAATGAAGAACGTATCAGCGCCTATGAAGCTGCCTTCAAGTTCGTAGGTCAATTCAAGACGCTGAATCTCATCGCGACTTTGACATCCAAATTGTTGGAGCATCATTACGGAAATTGGACGACCTGATGTGAGGCCGCCGAAATGTTTGGTGATGGCATCCGGATCAACGCCATCGCAATGGCTTGCAAAGTCAAAGTCTAAAAGTGAATTGAGCTCGCTAACGCGTTTCGGTGCGACAAACGATCCCTTACCTTGGATTCGATAGATACTTCCACGACGCTCCAGCTCACTCATGGCAAGTCGGACGGTTGTTCTGCTTACGGCGTATTCGTCGCAGAGTTCCATTTCTGTTGGAAGTTTATCGTCTGCTTGATATACATCGACGATCTGCTTGAGCAGCGCGTCGGTGAGCTGTAAATAGAGTGGCCGTTTTTCATGTGTATCGAGCATTAGAGCCTCAGTTTGCATATTGGTGGTATCTGATGGTTGCCTCAGTCGGGATGTAGCTTGAGCGCAACAATCTTAACGTATCACAGAGCGGCTCAGCATGACGATCTGATGCCTGTATCCACGAAGGGCTTGTCCGAGCGTGAAGATATTCTGGGGCAGGCAAATACCGTTCATGGAGTCCCCGATATGTTGGAGGTCAGCGCCGGCTGCTTTTGCTGCAAGGCCTATTTTCTTAATGGTCTCGCTGTCGCAGGAGTCTTGACTCGTCCCGTTCGCCGCCATGACGAGAACCTTCTCTTCAATTGACTTGCCTACGTTGTGGGATCGTACAAAGTCTACGATGGCGCGCAGGTCTGCTTCTTGGAAGCAAGGGACGGTGTAGGGGGCTGGTACGAGAAGGATATCGACGCCGAGGTCAACAAACTTGCGCGCAATTTCGAGCGTCATGACAGGTTCCGCAACGCCTGCTCCATGCATTTTTCCGGCTATGATCAGGCCATTGAAATGCTCTTTGGAGAGTTTGATCGAATGGGCGATTGCATCGTTGGAGACGCCAGTTCCAGGGTTGCCTGTGAGGCAAATAAAATCAAATCCGAGTTCGTTTGCCTTTTCTAAGGTCTTGGGAGAGACGCGACGACCCATGGGGATTTCCGTACGGGATTCAGACATCTCTGCCTCGTTATCAACTGGCTCCAGATTGACGCCAATGGGCCTTCCGCATGCTCGCTTCACCCAAGTGACCGGGTTTTCATTGAGATCATCTGGAATACCGGCAATAACTGGATCGAACACATCGAGCGCGTTAAACAGAAGCAGGTCGGCACCTGCGGCACGTTCGATTTCTGCATTAGTAACGCCGCCGAGAAATTGGGAAGAGGGTACGTTTTCCGCCATGATGGTACGTCCCTCGGAAGCCAGAATTGCCTGCTTTAGATCCATGGGTGACGTGGCGGCAAAATCGGATGCGGACATGTTCAGTAATCGTTTGGGCATTGTTACTTCCTTTGACTAGAACGACAGGCTTGTGACATTGTCTCTAATATTGTTACAACAATATATTCAATATGTTATATCCAATCGGTGAACGGTTGCAAGCTTATTGTATTGCTCGGAAAAAATAGCCTTTAGCTGGGAAAATCTTAAATTAATCAACTACCGTTCACCGAATTAGTATTTGAATTCTTGACATATCGACAAAGCGGAAAAAGAATTGGTTATGACAAATCGCGCAAATGATATTACATTTCGCACAAGAACGTATTCACTTACATAAGTGGATACAAACGGGGACGACGACGGTTGAGTCCGGATAAATCGTTGTGTGCCCGGGAATCATGAAAGGATGTGTTATGGACGCTATCGTCAAATTCCTTGAAAAACACCAGCCCCTCTTCGACAAAATCTCGAGGAACATTTATCTGGTGGCGATTAAGGATGGCTTTCTCTCGAATATGCCAATTGTGCTGTTCTCGAGCCTGTTCCTTCTTCTTTCGACGCTCCCTGCCTATGTAGGCATCACGCTTCCGTCTGAGGTGCTGGATTTCTTCAATAAAATCTATGCATATACCATGGGACTTCTTGGCATTATGGTGGCCGGCACCACGGCGAGCTCACTTGCCATGTCGATGAACCGTCGCATGCCTTCGGGTAAATCTCTCAACCCCACCTCGTGCATGGTTTGTGCCATGTGCGGCATGCTCTTGCTATCGGTGACGAACGATGTTGTCTCGATTGGCGGAGCAGATACATCTGTTTTTGAAACCGGCTATATGGGAACCAAGGGTTTTCTCGCTGCGTTCGTAGCCGCATTCTTGACCGTTAATATCTATAAGGTGTGCATTAGCCATAATGTGACGATCAAGCTCCCCAAAGAGGTCCCTGGCTCTATTGCGCAGAGTTTTCGCGATATCTTTGCATTTGGGTTTTCGATCCTTGCGTGCGCTTTTATCGATCTTGCGAGCCGCAAGCTGCTTGCTGTGCCGTTCGCCAATTTGGTATCCGCTCTCATCTCGCCGCTGTTCTCCGCGGTTGACACCTATCCTGGCATGGCGCTTATCGAAGGCGCGGTCGCACTTTTCCAATTTATGGGTATCCACGGTGCTTCGGTTGTCATGAGTCCGATCAATGCTGCGCTCTACGGCAATACCGTTACCAATCTTGAGGTTTTCCAAGCAGGTGGACACCCGTCAATTGCTCTCACGCAGGACTTTACAAGCTTCATCGGCGGTCTGGGCGGTTCTGGCTGCACGTTCATCGTTCCTATTATCCTGATCATGTTTATGCGCTCCAAGCAGCTTAAAGCCATGGGCAAGGCATCGATTATCCCGGTGATTTTTGGAGTTAACGAGCCCGTTATCTTCGGTATGCCGATTGTTCTCAATCCCTATATGTTCGTGCCCTTCCTAGTGGCTCCTATGGTCAACGCCATTATCGGTAAATTTTTCATTGACGTCATTGGAATGAACGCCCCCATGTATACCATGCCGTGGGCGCTTCCCGGCCCAATCGGTGCATTCCTCACCACGGGTCTCGATCTGCGTTCTCTCGTATTGATGGCAGTGCTGTTGGTCGTTGACTTTGTGATTTACTATCCGTTCTGCAAGGCGTATGACCATCAGCTTTGTTTGGAAGAGTCTGCAAAGGAGACTGCAGGAACCTCGGATGCAGATGCTATTGCCGCACAGGAAAATGTCGCAAAAGCTCTCGAGGCGGTAAAGGACAAGGCGGAGCAGATCCGCGTGCTTGTGCTTTGCCAGGGTGCCGGCACTTCGACTCTCTTGGCAAATGCTCTTCGCGAAGGTGCCGCTGCTAAGGGTATCGATCTGGTTTCTCAGTCCGGTGCGTACGGAAGCCACTATGAGACGATGGATCAGTACAACGTGATTGTTCTGGCACCCCAGGCACGCATGTACTATGACGCTATGAAGGCCGATACCGATCGCCTTGGAATTAAACTGCTCACCACAAGGGGCAAGGAGTATATCGACCTTACCAACGATCCCGAAGGTGCAATTGACTGGATCGTTCAGGAGCTGGCCAAATAGTGGATGCACTCCGTCGTTGATTCGTCGGTGTATAGTACGGCCCTGCAGCTTATTGAGCTGCGGGGCCGTATTTCGTTGAGTATCTAATTGAGACAATGAGCGCAACCGTCGTGAGATCGCATTGGCGCTCTCCGAGTCACCGACAAGCTGACTTTCATCTATGTGACCAATTCGCTTTCGGCCTTTAGCCTGCTCGAGGCGCGCGAGGATTGCGAGCTGTGCCTGGTGGGCGGCATGTACCGCCGCCGCACCGCCGCCTTTGTGGGGCCCACGGCCGAGGATACCCTGCGCGCGCTGGGCATCGATGCGGCGTTTATCGGCGCCAACGGTATTCTGGACGGCGACGTGTCCACGTCCAACATGGACGAGGGCCGCATCCAGCAGCTCGCCTTTAGCAAGGTCGATACGCGCTATCTGATTGCCGACTCCAGCAGGATCGGCAGGCGATACATCTGCCCCCCTGCCGGCGCGGGGGTACCGCTTTACAATGACGCGCAAATAACTTTGAGCAACAAGGATGAGGCTATTCTGAGATATGACTAGACTCCGTATTTCGTCTTTATGTCCCTTGAGAATGAATCATAGTCTTCATAGAGCCCCTCTTTGCTTTCATCCTCGGCGTGGTTTATACGTTCAAGGAGCTTATCCTTTGGAGCCTCTTTTGTTATTGCGGCCTCGCTATCGGGTATTGTGGATTGCAAGAATAGTTCTAGAGCATGGACGTCTTTGAGTATGTAGCCTGTCGAACGACCCGCTCCTGTTTTTTCGATTGCGCTGCAACTAACAAGCTGACCGAGGGTTCGCTTAACGGTGACCTCGCTGATATCGGGGCAGTTGGATCGGATGTCGGATTTCTTAATGACGCCGGGTCTCTGTTGAAATAGAACGGCGATGCGCGCTTGCTTCGACATGGGACGAGTGCTTGATTCAATTAAGGTACGCTGCTCGAGCTGTCGGTAGGCGGCCAGGGTTGTTCCGAGCATGAAACGGATAAAGGGTACTTCGGTGTTTTGATTTTCATTCCATCCAGTGGAGCTTGCAGCGAGAGCGTTGTAGTAAAGCGCTTTGTTGTCTTCAATAAGTCGTTCGATGCTGATGTAACGCGCAACGTCGTATCCAGTCTTTTCGAGCAGCAGCGTTGTAAGGAGCCGGCTCATCCTGCCATTGCCATCGTTGAAGGGATGAATGCTAACAAAATCGAAGATAAAGCGGAGCGATATAAGGAGGGGATCGCAAACTTGGCGAGATAAAGCATCGTTGAGGGACTGGCAGGCTTCTTTAATAAGTCCCGGGGTTGCTAGGGCCGAAGGGGGCCTAAAGCGCACAAATCGATTTCCTTGATCGTCAATGGAGACGATTTCGTTATCGCTATCTTTCCAATGGCCTCCATACGAGATTGCCGTGTGCGCCATGAGGTCACGATGCAACTGCAGAATGACCGATGGCGTTACGGGAATGGAATCGTGTTGCTCGTGAATAAGCGACAGCACATCTCGGTATCCAGCAATTTCTTCCTCTGCGCGGGAGCTTGGCTTGGCGGAATACGCCATGATCGCTTTGAGTCTTTTTTGGGTGGTAACAATTCCTTCAAGTCCGTTGGAGGACCGGGTGCTTTGGATCTTAGCCTCCTCCATTAGGGACGATAGAAGCTCGGGTTTGACTTGACTCAGAGCAAGCTGACGGCCTTTATGCTCGCGTATCGAGAGGAGGAGGTTGGTGATTGGAGTTGCTTCGAGTTCCGCTGGGACTGTGGTGTAATCGAACTGGCGCATGCGGCTCCTTTCGGTATCACGAACATACTTTCGATATCATAATACCATTAAATGATACCGAAAGTATGTTTGTGATACCGAAAACTGGAAACCATGGTTCATAACTGCTTGGAAAGTTCGGATTTGACTATCTTATTGTCTTGATCTGTAACAGTTAGACGGTTAAAAGTGGGCTACGTGTTACAGATTGAGATCTTTCAGCCCTGGTCGCCCGTTCGTCTAAATCTATAACAGTTAGGATTGAAAATCCCTGCTAGATGTTACAGATCGAGATAAACGGCCCGCACGGGCTCACCAAAAACAAAAAAGGCCGCATACGAACCCGTGGAGGGATTCGTATGCGACCGACAGGGGGTATGCGGCAAAAGTTAGGCCATGAGCAGGCCGGTCTCCGCGACGTTCTTGTACCAGTACGCGCTCGCCTTGGGATAGCGCTTCTGGGTCTCAAAGTCGATGTAGAACAGGCCGTAGCGCTTGTTGTAGCCGTTGGTCCAGGAGAACTGGTCCTGCAGCGACCACACAAAGTAACCGTCGACGTTTACGCCGCCGTCGATTGCCTTGAGGATCCACGCGAGATGCTGACGCATATAGTCGATACGAGGGGCATCGTCGATAAAGCCGTCCTCAAAGTCGTCCTTATAGCCCATGCCGTTCTCGGTGATGTAGATCTTCTTGTAGTTGGGGTAATCGTTCTTAATGCGCAGCAGCAGGTCGTAGAGGCCCTCGGGATAGATGATCCAGTCCCAATCGGTGGTGGGTACGCCTTCGCGCACGCATGACTCGCCCACGCCCTTGAGGAACCAGCGCGAGGAGCCCTTGTCGCCGGTGCCATTGTGGTTGATGTCGTTTTCGCCCTCGGCGGCACGCAGGAACTGGCACTTGTAGGTGTTGACGCCCAGGCAATCGTTGTAGGGGAGCGCGGCGGTCAGCGCGGCGATGTCCTCGTCGCGGACGTCGAGCTCGCCGCCGGCGATATGGGCCAGCTTGGTTGCGGCTTCCATGGTGTCGGCTGCATAGTGGCCGCGGAAGGTGGCGTCGAGCACCCAGCGGTTGTTGATGACGTCGGCCATGCGGGCGGCCTCGCAGTCGGCAGCGCTGTTGGGATCGAGGGGATACTTGGGCTCCAGGTTCTGGACAATGCCGATCTCGCCCTCAAAGCCGCCCTCATGGAAGGCGACGACAGCCTTGGCGTGGGCCACCATCATGTTGTGCATGAGCTGGAAAGCCTTGTCCAGGCGATACTTCTCGCCGTGCGGCCAGTTGCCGACGATAAAGCTGCCCTCGGCGGTCGCGGGGATCTCGTTAAAGGTAAACCAGTGCTTGACCTCGGTGAACTCGGCAAAGCAGAACTTGGCGTACTCGACAAAGGCGTCGATCGTCGTGCGCGTCAGGAAGCCCTCGCCGCCGTTCTGGTAAAAGGCCTCGGGCGTATCGAAGTGATCGAGCGTGACATAGGGGATAACGCCTGCTTTGTTGCAGGTGGCGAAAAGCTCGTGATAGAAAGCGACGCCCTCGGGGTTAATCTCGCCGGTGCCGTTGGGGAAGATGCGGCTCCAAGCGATAGAGACGCGAATACCGTTGATGCCGAAGCGCTGGCACAGGTCGATATCGACCGAGTACTTGTTGTAGAAGTCGCTTGCGGGATCGGGGGAGAAGCGACCCTGGGCTGCCAGGAAATCGTCCCAGGGCACTTTGCCCTTGCCGTGCGTGCGGGTCTCGCCCTCAACCTGGTAAGCGGCGGTGGCGCCGCCAAACACAAAGCCGTCGGGGAACTGCATGGGGTTGGTCATGAGTCATCCTTTCTGTGGGATACGAATAGGGGGAGGTGCCCGAACTGGGGATCCGGGCACCAACAGAGGGAGGAACTAGTCGAGGTTCTCGCGGAGCCACTTGATGGCGCCAGCGGGGTCGCGAGTAAGGTCGATATATTCCTTACCGCGGGGAGCGAGCAGCTTAATGCCCAGACGATCGGTGTCGGCCTTCATGTCGTTGTAGTAGCTACGAACCTGCGGGGCGAGCACGATGACGTCGTACTGATCCATGATGGCAGTGTGCTGGCCATAGGCGCCTGCGGAGGAAGCGATGTTCTCTCCGGTCTGCGCAGCACCTTCCTTGATGGCGTTGGCAAGCATGGCAGAGGTGCCGGCGCCGGCGCACAGGACGAGGACCTTCAGGCCATCGACATCCTTCTTGGCGGATGCATCGGCAGCGGGCTCGGGCTGATCGGCGACAGGCTTGCTGTCGGCGGCAGCGGCGGTCGGCTCGACGGAAGCGGTGGTCTGCTCGACAGCGGGCGCAGAGGTGCTGGCGGCGATGGTGGCAGCACCATTGGACTCAAGACCCAGCTCGGCGGCGCGCTCGGCCTCCTGGTCGCAGAGCAGCTTATCGTATGCCTTCAAGAACGGCAGGTAGATGATGGCGTCCAGCAAGATGATGATTGCAACAAACACCAGGGCGATAAGCTGGAAGTTCGTGGTGATGAAAATGCCGATGGGGGCAGGGGTAGCCCAAGGCACCACGAAGGAGAAGCCGTTCATGCCCACGTTATCGATAAAGAACTTGGCAACGCTCACGTTGACGCAACCGGCGGCAACAAAGGGGATGAGCATGTAGGGGTTAAGGATCATCGGCGCGCCAAAGAGCAGCGGTTCGTTGACGGCGAAGGCAACAGGAACAATCGAGGCCTTACCGACAGCTTTGAGCTGCTTGGACTTCATAAAGAGAATCAGCAGAAGCGGCACGATGAACGTGGCGCCGGTACCGCCGAACTCACCCACGAGCGACATGTTAAAGGTGAGGGAGTGGGCGGGGTGGCCACCGGCCAGCAGAACCTGCAGGTTCTCGGCCTGGTTGGCAAGACGGATGGGGTCGATGCCCGGCTGGACGATCGAGGGACCGTGGACGCCGATGAACCAGAAGAACGCGGTTGCTGCCTGGATAAGGATAAGGCCAGGATAGGTTTCTGCAGCGGTAAAGAGCGGGGAGAGCAGTTTGATAAGCAGCTCGGAGAACGGAACGCCCATGAGGTTGCGCACGACGACATCGATAATGCCGCAGATGATGACGGCGCCGCCAAAGGGGATGATGTCGCGGAAGTTCTGAGCGATGGCGCCCGGAACCTCCTTGGGCAGCTTAATGGTCAGATCGCGCGAGACGCAGAATTTGTAGACCCACACGGTAATGAACGCGGCGATATAGGCCGAGAACAGACCGCGCGTACCCATGCTGGTGCAATCGAAGACCGAAAGCTCGGAGCCGTTGAACTTGGTGGTGAACTGCGTAACAGCGAGCAGCAGCATGCTGCACTGGGCGGCCACCATGGTGGAGCCGTCGTTGAGCACCTTGCCGGCGGGCATGCGACGGTTCATGGATGCCGTGAAGTTCTTGGCAGTGGTGCCGGCAACCATGATGCCCATGACACCCATGGTGAAGTTGTACAGCTTGTTGCACCAGTCGATGAGCGGCTGGGGCAGCGTGATGCCGACCACGCCGGGAAGCGTGGCGATCAGCAGAAAGATCGAAGAGGTGAGGACGATGGGCATGCACCCAAGGAATCCGTCCTTAATAGCCTGGAGGTAGATGTTCCTCGAGATCTTCTCAAAGAACGGCTGATGCTTTTCGAGCATCTTTACGATGGCGTCCATAAAGCTCCTTTGCTACTTGATGCGCGATGCATGTGGATGGAACTGGTCGTCGATGGATGGTCAGGACTGCCCGGAAACCTTCCTGTTTAAGGAAGGCATTGCGAAATGACAACGTTGTCATTTCGTTAATGACAACGTAAGACATTTTTGGAAGAGCAACAAGGATTTACGGGTGAGTGGTCGATATTGTCCGGTAAACGGTTGATTTATCAGTCGAGCAGGTAGTGTATGCTAGAACGCAAAAAACAAGCGATGCAAAACCGACTGGAGAAGCAGTGGCAACGATGGACAAGAAAAATGTCTCAATGAACGATGTGGCGATTGCTGCGGGTGTTTCTCTCAAGACGGTTTCGCGTGTGATCAACGAGCCCGGTAGCGTGCGAGAGTCGACACGCGATAAGGTCCATTCCGCAATGGAAGCGCTTGGGTTTCGAACCAACTTTGCCGCGCGTTCGCTCAAGTTGGGCCGTTACGGGTGCATCGGCGTGGTGCTGTTCCACTTGTCGGGCGGTGCCGTGGACATGATTGACGGTATCGCAGATGCCGCCGAAGAACGCGGCTTTGCGCTCACGATGATCAAAAAGCGGGCGGGGGAGAAGATGACCCTTGCCGAAGCGGCGCGTAGGATGTCGCAGCTGCCTGTTGATGGCATGATCTTCAACCTGCGCCAGATGGTCGATGACTTTGATACTTTTGAGGCACCGAAAGACCTCAAGACGGTGATTATCACACCGATGGAACATCCTACCTGCTCCACCGTCAGTGACGACCAAGAGGGCGGCGCGCGCATGGCGTGCGAGTACTTCTTGAACCACGGGCATAAAAACGTGTACTTCGTCTCTGGTAAGAAAGAGTCGTTGTCGAGCCAGTGCCGTATGAAAGGTTGGCGTGCGGCACTCGAGGCGCGTGGCATTGAGCCGCCCGAGCCTCTGCAAGGCGATTGGAATGCGGATAGTGGCTATGCCGCGGGCCTTGTGCTTGCCGATAAGCCCGATTGCACGGCGGTCCTCGCTGCTAACGACTGCATGGCAAACGGCGTGATGATGGCTCTACGTGACAAAGGGCTCAGTGTGCCCAATGATGTGTCCGTGATCGGCTTCGACGATGAGCTCTATAAGACGATTCCCAACTCGATTCTGACGTCGGTGAAGTTTCGCCACCGCGAGCTGGGCGTCCGTGCGCTCAACGAGGTCGTCGCGGGTCTGGAAGCTCCGAGCTCCAGAAGCCGTACGCTCGTCTCGGGCGTGTTGGTCGAGCGTTCCAGCGTAAGGGATCTGCGGGCGTAGGGTTTTTCGGCCCGTTCGTCTCAATCTGTAACAGTTAGGACCGAAAAACTCAGCTAAATATTACAGATTGAGATATTTCTGCTCGGGCGTTCTGTTTGTCTCGATCTGTAACAGCTAGGACCGAAAAACTCGGCTAGATGTTACAGATTGAGATGAACAGGAGGACGGGTGCGGTCTAAACAAAATGGCCCGCGCATCACACATCGATGCACGGGCCATTTATTGTCTGCAAGCGGCAGGTGGTGTCAGCGTCTTATGCCTCGAGGTTTTCCTCGATCCAGGCGACGGCACCCTTGGGATCCTTAGTGAGGTCGATGTACTGTTTGCCCTTGGGCGACAGCAGCGTGATGCCCAGGCGGTCGGTGTCGGCCTTCATCTCGTTGTAATAGGTGCGAACCTGCGGAGCCAGGACGATGACGTTGTACTGGTCCATGATGGCGTAGTGGCTGCCGTAGGCACCGGCGTTGGCGGTAATGTCAATGCCCAGCTCGTCGGCGCCTTCCTTAAGCGCGTTGGCGAGCAGTGCAGAGGTGCCGGCGCCAGCGCACAGAACCAGAACCCTCAGATCCTTGCCCTTAAGGGCGGACGGAGCTGCGGAGGCCTCAGTGGCAGAAGCGGTCTCGACAACAGGAGCCTCAACGGCGGGGGCGGCAGCGGTCTTGACGGCCTTGGTCTCCTCGGCCTCTTCTTCGGCCAGGGTCTCGGCCTCCTGCTTGCACAGGACGTTGTCGTAGGCCTTGCAGAACGGGTAGTAGATCAAGAAGTCAACGACCAGCAGGACGACAACCAGGACCAGAGAGATCGGCTGGAAGTTGGTGTCGATGAAGGTGCCGATCGGTCCGGGGAGTGCCCACGGCATGGCATAGATAAAGCCGTTCATGCCCAAAAAGTCGATGAAGAACTTACCAATGAGGACGTTGGCCACGGGGGCAAACAGGAACGGGATCAGGAAGTACGGGTTGAGGATGATGGGCGCGGCGAACAGCAGCGGCTCGTTGACGGCGAACATCACGGGCACGACAGAGGCTTTGCCGACGGCCTTGAGCTGCTTGGAGCGCATAAAGAGCAGGAAGATAATCGGGACAATGAACGTGGCGCCGGTGCCGCCGAGTTCGCCGATGTAGTTACCGAAGTTTTCGGTCAGGGCGAGGGCGGGGTGACCGCCGGCCTGCAGCGTGGCGAGGTTGGTAGTGATGTTGCCAAACAGCGCGGCGTTGAGGGCAGGCTTAACGACCGAGGGGCCGTGGATGCCCATGAACCAGAACAGAGGGATCATGAACCAGATGAGGGCGAGGCCGGCGTAGGAATCGGCAGCGGCGAACAGCGGGCTCACCAGCGTGGAGATGACGTTGGCAAACGGGACGGCCAAGCAGGTGCGGCAGATAACGTCGATGACGGCGACAAACAGGATGGAGAAGCTGAAGGCGAAGATGTCGCGGAAGTTCTGGGCGATGGCGCCGGGGACTTCTTTGGGCAGCTTGATGGTGATGTCTCGCTTAATGCAGAAGGCATAGATGTTGACCGTGGCAAATGCGGCGACAAAGGAGCTCAGCAGGCCCTTGGTGCCCATGTTGTCGGTAAAGAACACCGAGACATCGGCGCCGTCGATCTTGGCACTCGTCTGGGTAACGGCCAAGATGAGCATAGCGCACATGGCGGCGACCATGGTGCTCGTGGCGTTGATGGCCTTGCCGGCAGGCATGCGGCGGTTCTTGGAGCCGGTCAGCGCGCTTGCGGTGGTGCCGGCGACCATGATGCCCACGACGCCCATCGTGAAGTTGTAAACCTTGTTGCAGAAGTTCACGACGTCGACGTTCCACCAGTCGGGCAGCGTAAAGCCGCCGACCGTGGCGACAACGCCCGGCAGGGTCGAAATAAGCAGGAAGACAGAAGAAGACAGGATGATGGGCATTGCTGCCAAAAAGCCGTCTTTAATGGCCTGAAGGTAGATGTTCTTAGAGACCTTGTCGAAGTACGGCTGACCTTTCTCCAAGAACTTAACGATCGATTCCATAGTTCACGCTCCTCTTTGCATGAAATCTTAATGGCATGGACGTTGAAAACCTATATGGTCTCCCGCTTGCTAAAAGCCCGGGTGCAGGCGGGGTCGGTCCCAGGGGGAGAGAGGGGAGCGGCTGGGTTTGTATCGCATAGGGCCGCTCCCTTCTCGGGGGAAAGCGAGGCGATGCGCTACTGCGCGTCCGCCATAGTGTCGGCGAGCTCCTTGTACCAGAGTGCCGACTGCTTGATGTAGCGTTTTTGCGTGTCGAAGTCGATGTAGAACAGGCCGTAGCGCTTGTTATAGCCGTTGGCCCACGAGAACTGGTCCTGCAGGCTCCAGATAAAGTAGCCCTGGACGTCGACGCCCTCGGCGCGCGCCCGGAGCACCTTCTCCATGTGCTGGTCGACAAAGTCGATGCGCTCGGGATCGGCGACGATGCCGTTTGCGTCGGGCTCGGGGTCCTTGTGGCCCAGGCCGTTTTCGGTGATATAGATGACGGGGAGGTTGGGATAGGTGGCGCTGATGTGCTTGAGCGTGTCGTAGAGGCCTTGCGGGTAGATGAGCCAATCCCAGTCGGTGGTGGGGATACCCGGCATATCGACCTGCTGCCCGACGCCCTTAAACTTAAAGCACGAGGTGCCCTTGTCTCCGGTGCCGTTAAAGCTGTTGGTGGACTCGCCATCGTAGGCGGCGATAAACGCCGACTGATAGTAGTTGAGGCCGAACATATCGTTGCGGGGCGCCGCCTTGGCGAGCTCCTCCATGTCGCTGTCCTCAACCGTAAGCGTGGCGTTGTTGGCACGCAGAATCTCGTTGATGAGTGAGAGGGTGCGCGCGGAGTAGTGACCCAGGAAGGCGCCGTCCATGATGAAGTCGGTGTAGAAGGCGTTGTACAGGTCGGCGGCGTGCTGGTCGGCGGGCGAGTCTGTGGCAGGATATGCCGGCGTCAGGACGTTGACCATGCCAATGCGTCCGCCCAGGTGCTCGGTCTCGTCAAGATCCTTATACAGGTTGACGGCGCGGGCGTGGGCAACGAGCTCGTTGTGCTGGCTCTGGATGCCGCTCGTCACATCAAAGTGATGGTTGGGCGGGAAGTTGCCTTGGATGTATTGGGAGTGCGAGAGGCTGATGAGCTCGTTGATGGTGAACCAATTCTTGACCTCGCGGAACTCGCGGAAGCAGAACTCGGCATAGCGCACATAGGCGTCGACGGTCTTGCGGTTGAGCCAGTCGCCCTGGTTGAACAGGGCGGCGGGGGAGTCAAAGTGATGCAGGGACACATAGGGCTCGACGCCATACTTTTTGCAGCAGGCGAACAGCTCGTGGTAGTGCTTAACGCCCTCGGCGAGGGGTTCGGCATCGTCGCCGTTGGGGAAGATGCGGGTCCAGGCGATGGACACACGAATGGCGTTGAGTCCATGCTCGGCAGAAAGGCGGATATCCTCCTCGTAGCGGTTGTAGAAATCACTGGCCGGGTCGGGCAAAAAGCGACCCTGGGCGACAAGGTAATCGTCCCACATGGTCTTACCCTTGCCTGCCACCTTCGTGGAACCTTCCGTTTGGTACGCGGCGGTTGCGGCGCCCCAAACAAAGCCCTTCGGCAGCTGCTGTACGCGGTTTAGCAAAGACATATGCATACATCCTCTCGTCTCGCTGTTCGATATTGTGCGTTTGCGCTCAGGAGGCTCCCTGGTTAGCGTTCAGCGGTGAAAAAGCCCGATAAACACTATCTTAAAATGATTAGAACCAAAATGAGCACGTGAACATTTGACAATGAGCACGTTAACATCCGGCTGGGATGTATAGAAACAAAACAACTTCAAACAGCTGCGAACGGTTGTATTTGTTCGGTAAGCGGTTTTGATTGACAGAAGTTTTCATGTTGTGGTATATGGCTCGGGTATCATGAGCACGTTATCAATGTATGTACGATGCGCCATGGGCGCGGGGAATAGTTGGGAAGCAGGTTAGCGTGGAAGGCATGGATCAGCAGACAAGGAATGGTCGTTCGGCGAGCGCGGCAGAGGTTGCGGCGCTCGCTGGCGTGAGCCGCCAGACTGTGTCTCGCGTGGTCAACGGTATGCCCAACGTGACGGAAAAGACGCGCAAGCGTGTGCTGGCCGCCATGGAAGAGCTGGGCTTTCGTCCCAATTTTGCTGGAGCGGCGTTGCGCGGCGGGTCGTATCGTTCTATTGGCCTGTGCATGTACAACATCACACGTGTCGGTAACCTGGCGACGCTCGAGGGTATCATGCAAGCGGCGCGCGAGCACGATTTTGCCGTCACTATGATCGAGATGGGCGGCGACAAGCCCTATGCACTTGCCGATGCCTCGCGCCGCATGGTCGAGCGACCCGTCGACGGCATGATTCTCAACATGAACCGCATGGCTCCCGATTTTGAGGAGTTTGTTCCCCAGCCGGGAGTGCGAACGGTCATCCTGTCCATGTATGCGCATCCGCGCTGCACGACGATCGACTCCGACCAGTATGGTTCGTGCGAGCTGTTGACCAATTATCTGCTGGAACATGGTCACTCGAATATGCGGTTTGTGGCGGGTCCGGAAAACTCGATTTCCTCGCGTTTTCGTGAGGCCGGTTGGCGCGATACGCTGGGTCGTGCTCATGTCGATGCCGCTCCGATGCTGCGTGGCGATTGGAGTGCGGACAGTGGGTACGCCATGGGCGAGCGGATTGCGGCCGAGGTGCTTGCCGGCGGGTCGCAGACGCCGACTGCCGTGCTTGCGGCAAATGACCAGATGGCGCTGGGCGTTATCGCCGCGCTCGAGAACGCGGGGCTGTCCGTGCCCGACGACGTGAGCGTGGTTGGTATCGACGACGCACTCGAGGGACTTGTTCCTCACAATCGGCTGACGACGCTGCGATTTGATTTGCGCGGTGTCGGTAAGCTTGCGTTTGAGGCGGCGATTGGAGAGAGCTCGTCTATCGAGGCGATTCATGTGCCGAGCACGCTGGTCGAACGCTCGACTGTTAGGGACATACGGGGTTAGGTCCTACTCCGTTTGTCTCGATTTGTAACAGGTAGACGGTCAAAAGCGGGCTACGTGTTACAGATTTAGATTCTTCGGAAAGAGCAATCCTGTTCGTCTCAATCTGCAACAGCTAGGACCCAAAAACTCAGCTAGATGTTACAGATTGAGACAAACAGACCCCGAACCGCCCAAAAAGGCCGGGGGCGGCGCGCCGTGTGACGTGCCGCCCCCGGCTGAGAAATGGGGACAGGTTATGTGGGCGGTGCAACTCCGCCAACCGCTCGTCGCAAGCCGCTAGTCCAGACGACGGGTCTGTGCCACGTGCTTATACCAGTATGCGCTTGCCTTGGGCGTTCGCTTCTGGGTTTCAAAGTCAACGTAGAAGAAGCCGTAACGCTTGTTGTAGCCATTGGTCCAGGAGAACTGATCCTGCAGGCTCCACAGGAAGTAACCGCCCACGTTGACACCCACCTCCATGGCCTTAAGCAACCAGCGTAGGTGCTGCTCAATGTAGTCGATGCGCGGCTGGTCGTCCACAAAACCGTCCTTGTAGGGGTCCTTGTAGCCCATGCCGTTCTCGGTGATGAAGATCTGCTTGTAGTTAGGGTAGCGCTGCTTAATGTAGACGAGCAGATCGAACAGGCCCTCGGGATAGATGATCCAGTCCCAGTCGGTGGTGGGGACGCCGGGCTTGTTCACATGCTCGCCAATGCCCTTAACGCGCCAGCGGCCGGTGCCCTTCTCGCCCGTACCGTTGTGGTGCAGGTCGTTCTCGCCATCGTAAGCCTTCAAGAAACGGCACTGGTAGTTGTTAACGCCCAGGTAGTCGTTGTAGAGCGCGGCCTCGCGCATGATCTCGAGGTCCTCATCCGGGATCTCGATGGTGCCGCCCGAGACGGCAGCCAGGCGGTTAGCGCACTCGAGCGTATCGGGCGCATAGTCGCCGCGGAAGGTGGCGTCGAGCAAAAACTGGTTCTGCAGCACGTGCTCGTTGTTGGCGGCTTTGATGTCGGCGGGGTCGTTCTCGTTGAGCGGGTACTTAAACTCCAGCGACTGGATGACGCCGATCTTGCCCTTAAAGCCGCCGTTGTGGAAGGCCAGCACGGCCTTGGCGTGGGCGAGCATCATGTTGTGCTCGCACTGGAAGGCCTCGGCCAGATGCGCCTTGACGCCACCGGGGAAGGTGCCCTCGATGTAGGTGTTGGAGGCATCGGCCCAGATCTCGTTAAAGGTGAACCAGTAGGTCACCTCGTCGGCGTACTCCTTAAAGCAGAAGGTGGCAAAGTCCACAAAGGCATCGATGGTCTCGCGGTTGAGGAAGTCGCCCTTCTCAAAGAGGGGAAGCGGCGTGTCAAAGTGATGCAGCGTGACGAACGGCTCAACATGGTGCTTATGGCACTCGGCGAAGAGGTCGTGGTAGAACTGGACGCCCTCGGGGTTGATTTCGCCGGTACCGTTGGGGAAGATGCGGCTCCAGGCGATGGAGAGGCGAATGCCGTTGATGCCAAACTCCTCGCACAGCTCCAAATCGACGGGGTACTGGTTGTAGAAGTCCGAAGCGGGATCGGGGGAGAAACGACCCTGGGCCTCCAGGAAGTCGTCCCAGGCAACCTTGCCCTTACCGTGAGTGCGGGTCTCGCCCTCTACCTGGTAGGCAGCAGTGGCGCCGCCAAAGACAAAGTCCTCGGGAAACTGCGCGGGCGGGTTGGTGACGCTAGCAGGGTTAACGGACATGATGATCCAATCGTCTAAATCGAAGGGCCAGCCGGCTGTGGATGGTCGGCTGGCCCTGAGCGTTACTTACTTCGAAAGCTGCTCGGAGACGAAGGCGAGAGACTTATCGCCGTTCTGGGAGAGCTCGATATACTGCTTGCCACGGCAGGCGACGCACTTGTTGCCCACGCGCTCGCAGTCCTTCTGCAGGTCGGCCAGGTAGCTTGCGGCCTGCGGGGCCAGGACGACCAGATCGAAGTCGGGGAGCATGTCCACGTGGTTGCCATAGGCCTCGGCAGCGGTCTCAAGATCAATGCCGCGCTCCTTGGCGGCCTTGGCCAGCGCGTTGGCGAGCAGGCCCGAGGTTCCGCCACCCTGGCAGAGCACGAGTACGCGCTTGCCGTTGAGGTCGCTGGCGGTCGTTGCCTCAACGGCGACAGCGGCGGGAGCATCGGTCTTTACAGCCTCGGCAGCGGCGCCGGCGGCAACGCTCTTGGCATCGGCCTTGCCCTGGAAAGCGTCGTTGAGCTTGGCGGCCTTCTCGGCGTTCTTGGCGGCGAGCTCCTCCTGGGAGATCTCGGCCTCCTCGGCGCACTTCTGGGCGTCATAGGCGCGGAAGAACGGATAGTACAGAGCGAAGTCGACGACCAGGATAAGGGCGAGCATCACAAAGGCGAGCGGCTGGAAGCCCAGGCCCATGATAGTGCCGATGGGGCCGGGGACGGTCCAGGGCAGGGTGTACATAAAGCCGTTCATGCCCAAGAAGTCGATAAAGATCTTGAGGATCCAGATGTTGGCGATCGGGGCAAAGACAAACGGGACAAAGAAGACGGGGTTGAGCACGATGGGCGCGGCGAACAGCAGCGGCTCGTTGACGGCAAAGCAGACGGGGACGATGGCGGCCTTACCGACGGCGCGCATCTCCTGAGACTTGGCCAGGAAGCAGAACATAAAGACCAGGACGAGCGTGGCGCCGGTGCCGCCCATGCAGACGACGAAGTACTGGGCACCCTGGGTCAGGACAGCGGAAGCGTGCTGGCCAGCCTGGAACGCAGCCAGGTTGTCGGTCATGTTGGCAACGAGGGCGGCGGCGATGGCGGGCTCGACGATCGAGGGGCCGTGGACGCCCACGAACCAGAACAGGCTCATGGCGCCGTAGATCACAGCGAGGCCGATGTAGCCATCGGCAGCGGTGAACAGGGGCTGGAACACCTGGATGACGCCCTGGGCAAAGCAGAAGCCAAAAGCAGCGCGGAAGGCGATGTCAAAGACCCAAAAGACGGTGATGCAAACGGAGAAGGGGATGATGTCCTTAAAGGTCTGCGAAATGTTGGGCGGAACCTGCTCGGGCATCTTGACGGTGATGTTGCGCTTAATGAAGAACTTGTAGATGATGCCAGTCACAAACGCAGCTATGAAGGCGGTCAGCAGGCCCTTGGAACCAAGGTAGGTGGTGTTGAAACCGCTGGCGGCGTCCGTGGCGATCGTGTCGCTCGAAAGGAGCAAGAAGCCGATGATGGCCGCGCACATGCACGAGATAAAGTTGATCTGGTTGTTCTTGGGCAGATCGCGGTTCTGAGCGTCGGCGAAGTGCTTGGCCGTGGTGGCGGCGCAGGCGATGGCCAGGATGCCCATGGAGTAGTTGTAGCACTTCCACAGGGCGTTGTTGATGTCATCGGGCCAGTAGAAACCCCAGATGTTGGGGACCGAGGCTACCAGGCAGAAGATGGACGAGAAGATGATGATGGGGATGACGGAGATAAAGCCGTCGCGGATCGCCTTGAGGTACTTGTTGCGGGCGATCGCGTTGAAAAAGGGCTGGCCCTTTTCGATGATGGCGATGAGTTGCTCCATGCAATGCTCCTAAGAGTCGGTGGGTTAGCAACGATGGTAGCTTTTGACGTTCGGTTGCCAAAATGTTGACGTTGCCATTTTGTGACACAAAAAAAGAAGCGAACCGGTGGTTCCTGTGCCTGCGAACCGTCGATTCCTTACGCGTAAACGTTTGAGCCGCCCGGTGGCTCTGTGTTTGCACAATGGCAACGTTAACATTTGGGCGCAAAAAGCCGTTTGGGGAAGCAAAAATGTCGGTGAACGGTAGGTTTTGGGTGGTGAGCGTATGGTGGGGGAGGCGTTGGATATACTTGAAGGCGTTAAAAATGACTGCGTAGGGTGCCACCAATGGCATCGTTGACATAGAAAGATCGACCTATGGCCGCTGTTAAAAAATCGGTATCCGTCAAAGACGTGGCGCGCCTCGCGGGCGTTTCGGAGCAGACGGTCTCGCGCACCGTGCACGATTCGCCCAGTGTGCGCCCCGAGACCAAGGAACGCGTGCGTGCCGCCATGCGCGAGCTGGGGTATCGCCCCAATTTCGCCGGTCGATCGCTGCGCCGTGGCAAGTTTAAGACCGTCGGCGTCGCCATGTTCAACATTACTGGCACCGGCAACCTCGACCGTATGGAGGGCTTTGCCGCCGCGGCCGACAAACACGGCTATGCCATCACCCTCACTAAAGTAGATGGACACCCCTATACTCTCGAGAGCGCATCATCGCGTATGAGTGCACTGCCGGTGGACGGTATGGTTGTAATCATGAACCGCATGCCGGCGGACTTTGGAACCTTCGAACCGCTGCCCGGCATGCAGACGGTGCTCGTTACGATGTTGGAGCACCCGCTCTGTTCAACGGTCGATAACGACCAGTCCGATTGCTCGCGCCAGGTGGTCGAGTACTTGCTGGAGCATGGGCACAAAACCGTGCACTTTATCTCGTGCCCCGAGCGCTCGCTTTCGGGCATGCGGCGCGAGGAAGGCTGGCGTGAGACATTGCGTGCGCATGGCATTGAGCCCCCGCAGCTCGTGCGCGGCGACTGGACGGCGCAGAGTGGATATGCTGCCGGCCAGGTGCTTGCGGATGATCCGACCTGCACGGCCATTTATGCCTCCAATGATGCCATGGCCTACGGCTGCATTCGCGGGCTCGAGTCGCGCGGGAAGTGCGTGCCCCAGGACGTGAGTGTGGTGGGTGTTGATGACAGCCTGGGCGATATCGTGCCCGATTGTCGCCTGACCACGGTGCGCTTTGACAACAAGCGCGTCGGCATGTGGGCGGTCGACAAGATTGCCGGCGCCGAGGGCGTTGCACCTGGTGTAGAGCACATGCTGTTTCCGGGCGTGCTCGTCGAGGGCGATACGGTGCGCGATTGGCGCTAGGGCACGGGCCTGTTTGGGTTTCCGCTAATTGTGTTCGATATTGTTCAGATTGGTTTAAAAACCGTTCACGGGCGAAAAGTGACCGTTCATAGTTCGAAATTACGTTTTGAGCTGTTCTTTTTTGTTTGAATGTTAATGTTTCTGCCATACAGAACGCAGCGCGTATGCCCGGACGCGATGCTCTCCATTGGTTCATATGTGAAAGGAACGCAATATGGCAACCAAAGAAGAAATCTCGATGGTTGGATTCGAGATTGTCGCATACGCAGGTGACGCCCAGACCGATCTGCTTGCAGCGCTCGATGCTGCTCGCGAGGGTGACTTTGAGAAGGCCGAGCAGCTGCACAAGGATGCCAGCGATGCGCTCATCGGTGCCCACGACACGCAGACCAAGCTGCTTTCGCAGGAGGCCGGCGGTGGCGAGATGGAGATGACCTTCATCATGGCTCACGCTCAGGACACCCTCATGACCACTATGATCCTGGAGAAGCAGGCCCGCTTTACCATCGATGCCTACAAGCGCATCGCCGAGCTCGAGGCCAAGCTCGCCTAACGAGCCCTCACAACCAAGTCCCCTTCCAAAAGCTCTGCTGCTACCCGCGGCAGGGCTTTTCCTGTTCTACTTCAAGTTGCGGTGAAATAGGGACTGAATAGGGGCCGACGGGCGCAAAACAATCCCTATTCCACCGCAACTCATCCCGAGATAGTCATTGGGGACAGTCTTGGTGCGCTCTGTTCGTCTTCCCGTTCGATTTTTGCTCGGTGGGTATACTTCCTTTCGCATTAAGCCCCGGACTGAGGAGGTATCCAAATGCCGGATAACGGGTCAATACAAAAAAGAGACGCGCACGAGATGGCTCATGGGCGTCCTGTCCAGATAACCGAGCACACGACGGTAACCGAGCTGCAGCCCAGTCTGTCCGATGTCGTGTGCGCAAACAAAAAGCTGCAGATTGGCTTTATCGTTGCGCTCGTGGTACTGGCGCTGCTGTCGGGCTTTGTAGCTCGTCCGCATTTCGCCGATACCAAGACTTGGGACTCCACCATCGAGGTCATCGATCAAAAGAAGGGCAATGTTTTGGCGCTCACGACCTCGTGCGTCGCCCTATCTGCGGGTATCACTGCGCTGCCGGGCGATACGGGAACGCCGGTTGCCGAGCAGCTCGCGCAGCTTTCGGGTAACTTGGGCATCGTGCTTGCCGTGCTCTACCTCGAGAAATACCTGCTGACCATTTTGTGGTCGGTTGGCCTGGGCATCCTGATCCCGTTTGCGCTGGTGCTCCTTGCGGTGTCGCTCGGCATTCACGGGCGCTGGAGCACGAGCGCCGTCCTGCGCCGCGTGGCGACTCGCGTGCTGGTGGTCGCCACGATCGGCATGGCGCTCGTACCCGCGAGCGTATGGGTGTCGCAAAAGGTCGATGAAACGTATCGCGTAAGTATTGAGCAAGCTGAGCAAAAGGCGAGCGATGCCGCAAAGACGGCTGATGCCACGGACAGGTCAGCCGAGACCAGCTCAAAATCGAACAAGAAAAAATCCGAGGCCAAGGAGTCCAAAAACGTGCTCGAGCAGTTGACTGACGGGGCCTCGAGCCTTGTTACGTCGGTGACCAGCGGTGCCAAGCAGATGACCGATGAGATCGTGCATCAGGTGACCGATCTGATCGAAGGCGTCATCGTGATGATCGTGACCTCGTGTGTGATTCCTCTACTGGTGCTCGTGGCGTTCCTATGGCTAGGACACGTGCTGCTGGGGATCGATATCTCCGGTCCCGCGAACTATCTGACGGGTCGTTTCTTGAGCGCTCCGTCCAGACATGCCAAGAAGAGCGGGCAGTCTGAGTAGGCGGCAAAGCGATCTTTGGAAGATCAACCGTAAGAAGGGCGGCCGAGACACGTTCTCGGTCGCCCTTTTGTTTGTTGAACACGTGGGCGCTACGTCCGCGCCGGGCTCAAACGGTCAGCAATCATCCGTGAATGGTGTTTGTTCAAAAAAGAACAAAGATAAACAAATTATTGTTGCAGTCGGTGTTCGAATGTGTTCAAATAAACACGAACAGTGAAGAACCGCACATTCAGATGCCCGGACCTGAACGCGATTCAACACTTCCAAACAGAAACTACGCACCTGCGTATCTCTCAAGGAGGATGTCATGAGGGTTGTAATCGCTTCCGATGCCGACGGTATGTCGATGAAGGAGTCCATCAAGGAGATGCTCATCGCCGACGGTCACGAGGTCGTCGACTATTCCGAGACCCCTGCCGCGGACTTTGTCGATTCCGCGACCGCCGTTGCCAAGGACCTGCTGGAGCACAAGGATTCCCAGGGCTTCGCATTCGATAAGTACGGCGTCGGCTCCTATATGGCCGCCGTCAAGATTAAGGGCATGGTCGTCGCCAACATTTCCGACGAGCGTTCCGCTTACATGACCCGCGAGCACAACGGCTCGCGCATGGTCACCATGGGCCCGGGCGTTGTGGGCACCGAGGTCGCCAAGAAGATCGCCCGCGAGTTCCTGCGCGCCCAGTACGCCGGCGGCCGTCACCAGATCCGTGTCGACATGCTCAACAAGATGGCCTAACGAGAGCCACCGAGAACTCGAACTTCTACCTCAACTTGTGAATTCAGACGAAAGGACGTTCTGATGAAGAAGACCATCGCAATCGGTTGCGACCATATCGTTACGGACGAGAAGATCTATCTGGCCGACCGCCTGGAGCAGGCTGGCTACAAGGTGCTCGACTGCGGCACCTACAGCCACACCCGTACGCACTATCCCATCTACGGTAAGGCCGTGGGTGAGGCTGTTGCCAGCGGCAAGGCCGACTTTGGCGTGGCCCTGTGCGGCACCGGCATCGGCATCACCAACGCCGTCAACAAGGTTCCCGGCGCTCGCTGCGCTCTGGTCCGCGACATGACCTCTGCCCTGTATGCCCGTCGCGAGCTCAACGCCAACATCGTGGGCTTTGGCGGCAAGATCACCGGCGAGTTCCTGATGGCCGATATCATGCTTGCCTTCCTGGAGGAGCCCTACGAGAAGACCCCCGAGCACGACGCCCTGATTGCCAAGATCGATGCCTGCAACAAGGCCGACGCCGAGGCTCAGGCTGACCCGCACTTCTTTGACGAGTTCCTGGAGAAGTGGGACCGCGGCGAATACCATGATTAGCGGGTATCCGGCGTAATTAACTAGTCCGTTGACGGCTCGCGTTTCTGTGAGGGGGCGCGGGCCGGTTTTCTATCAGCCCTATTGACTTGGCGGGCTGTCGTAAGAAAGGGAAGGCTCCTATGGAGTTTGTTCTTGATAACGGTTCTATCCGCGTAGCACTGAGCACGGCGGGCGGGTCGTTCACTTCTATTGCGGCCAACGGCCGTGAGTACCTGTGGCAGGGTGACCCGGCGGTCTGGTCGGGCCAGGCACCCATTTGTTTCCCGATCTGCGGCGGCCTTCGTGACGGTCGCGCAATGACCATGGGCGGCTGCGAGGTCAAGCTCGCCCGCCACGGCTTTGCTCGCAAGCAGGAGTGGAAGCTCGAGGAGCAGAGCGACAACATGGTTGCGCTGAGCTTAAGCTCTGCCGACCATGCCGAGTTGCTCGAGCAGTACCAGTATCCGTTTAAGATCGTTGCTCGTTACACGATCGATGCGGAGAAGGTGGCCGTGTCGTACGAGGTGACCAATGAGGGCACCGAGGACATGCCGTTCTTTGTGGGCGGTCACCCTGGCTTTAAGTGCCCGCTTGACGAGGGCGAGTCCTACGACGACTACGAGCTCCGTTTTGAGCAGCGCGAGGCCGCCGAGCTCTGTACTGCCGTTCCCTCGACGGGCCTGATTGATGTTGAGCATCGCAGCAAGAACCCGATGGTTGGCCATGACCTGCCGCTGACCCACGAACTCTTTGACTTCGCGGAGACCATCTTTGACGTGCTCGAGAGCCGCGTGGTTACGCTGACCAAGAAGACCGAGGACAAGGGCGTGCGCCTGACGTTTCCCGATATGCCGTACCTGATTGTGTGGAGCAAGCCCGAGGGTGACTTTGTGGCCGTGGAACCGTGGGGCGGCCTGTCCACCTGCTCCGACGAGGACGATATTCTGGAGCACAAGCGCGGCTGCCTGGTGGCCAAGCCGGGGGAGACCGTTACCCGCGGCTTTGAGATCGAGATCCTTTAACGAGCTATCGTATGTTTGGGGCTGCGCGTGCCGTGCCCCGGAAACAGGAGTTCAATATGATTCTGACCGTTACCATGAACCCGTCGATTGATACCCGTTACCAGCTCGACAAACTGGTCATCGACGATGTTAACCGCGTAACGCCCGAAAAGACCGCTGGCGGCAAGGGCCTCAACGTGAGTCGCGTGCTGCTGCAGCTGGGTGACGACGTGCTCGCGACCGGCCTGCTCGGCGGCCACATGGGTGCCTATATGGCCGAGCTTATGGATGCCGACGGCGTCAAGAACGACTTTGTGCCTATTGCTGGTGAGACGCGCATCTGCCTGAATATCCTGCATGAGGGCAATCAGACCGAGCTGCTGGAGAGCGGCCCGCAGATCGCCCCGGCCGAGCTCGAGGCCTTTACGGCCAAGTTTGCCGAGCTTGCAGCGAAGGCGGACGTCGTGACGCTTTCGGGCTCGCTGCCGCGTGGCGTCGATGCCGGCTACTATGCCGAGCTCGTCAAGATCGCCGAGGAGGCGGGCGCCAAGGTGCTGCTTGACACCTCGGGTGCATCGCTGGAGGCCGCGCTGGAGTCTGACGCTAAGCCTGAGCTCGTAAAGCCCAACCTGACCGAGATTAACGGCCTGCTGGGTACGTCCTTTACGACCGATGATGTCGATGCCCTGCGCGAGGCGCTCGCCGCCGATGACCGTTTTGCCGGTATCCCCTGGGTTGTCGTTTCGATGGGCGCTGCCGGTTCGGTTGGCTTCCATGAGGGTCGCGCGTTCCGCGCCAAGACGCCCGCGATTGCGGCTGTGAACGCAACGGGTTCCGGCGACTCGACCATCGCCGGCTTTGCACATGCCATTGCTGCTGGCGCCGACGACGTCACGGTGCTCAAGACCGCCAATACCTGCGGCAAACTCAACGCTATGGATCCCAAGACCGGTCACCTGGTCATGGACCGCTGGGACGAGATCTACAACAACGTTGAAGTAACGGAGCTTTAGGGTTACGCGGTTTTACCAAACCGCGTAACGGCTCGACGCTGCGCGGGCCGCATTTGGACAATCTGACGTTCAACTTCAAGGGCGCGACCAGAAGGTCAGCGCCCTTTCGTTTCACGTCACCTTGTCTCAAATGCGACCCGCTCGCTGTCCGTCCTCTACCTGCGGCGCTGCCTTGCTCCGGATGCGGTATGCTCAACCTGCGGCGCCTTAGAGGTAGTCATTGGGGACGTTCTTAAATGACTAGGTTGGGCACATTGCTTTGAGATGTTATTCAATCGGCTTTGATGGCCATGAAGCCGGCTACCTGCTCAAAGAAATTAGCGGCATTTATCTGCTATTGAAAATAATGCTCAAAAAATCGTTCAAGAAGTCGCAGTGCATTTTTTGATGCGTCGCACGTCAAGTGATTTGGCAAGTTCTTGGTTAGATATTGGTCAGTTTTGGGTCAACCTTGCCAAAAGCTTGACGAATGCAGATTTTGACGTCGACGAATGAGCACTTCAGGCAGGTTCCAAGCAAAAATCTGGGCTGATTCTCGATAATCGTCTTCAATCGTCCCTTGCCAAGCGCTGGCCTCGCGTACAATCTGCTCCGACATTCGCGCGCCGTCCGGCGCTTAAGAGGGGAGGGCCCCATGGCAAACGAGATTTGGACCATCAAGCGTTGTCTCGAGTGGACCAAGGAGTACCTGGCCGAGCGCGGCGAGGAGCACCCCCGTCTTTCTGCCGAGTGGCTGCTCTGCGCTGCCACGGGTTTGGCACGCATCGACTTATATATGCGCATGGACGAGACGCTTAACGCGGCTCAGCTCGAGACCATGCACGCGGCCGTTGTTCGTCGCGCTAAAGGTGAACCGCTGCAGTACATCACCGGCAGCACGCAGTTTCGCATGATCGACGTCGCGTGCGCCCCCGGCGTGCTCATTCCGCGCCCCGAGACCGAGATGCTCGTCGAGGAAGTCCTCAATTATCTGGATGCCGAGGTGCTGAGCCCCGAGGCTGCTGCCCGTCAGCGCGTGGAGCTGCCTTGGAACGATGAGGTCGAGGAGGCACGCAAGGCCGAGGCCGCGCTGGCAGATGAACGCGCGGCCGCCGAGCGCCGTGCCGCTAACCTGACGGCTGCCGATGAGGCGGCGCTAGGCGGCGACGTATTGGGCAGCCGCGCCTATGCCGAGGAGCTGGCCGACCGCGAGGCCGAGGAAGCCGCCGCGCAGGCAGCAGAAGCCGAAGCCGCGGAAGCCGCCGAGCCCGAGCTCGACGAATACGGCATCGCCATCGAGGGTGCCGGCCAGGAGACGGCTTCGGCTCAGGATGCCGCTGCGCCTGCCCCAGCCGAGCCCCGTATCGCCCGCGTTCTCGAGGTCGGCTGCGGCACGGGTTGCATCTCGCTCTCCCTTGCCTGGGAGCGCCGCGGCCACGTTACCTGCACCGCCACCGATATCGAGCCGCGCGCCATCGATCTGGCCACCAAAAACCGCGACGCGCTCGGCCTCACGGCAGATGAGGTTGCCTTTAGTCTCACCAACCTGGTGAGCTCCATTCCCCGCGAAGAGTGGGGCACCTTCGACGTGCTCGTTTCCAACCCGCCCTACATCCCCACCGATGTCATGCGCTCGCTGCCGCACGAGGTCAAGGACTTTGAGCCCGACTTGGCGCTCGAGGGCGGTGCCGACGGCCTGGACATCTTCCGCCGCCTGCTCAATGCGGCGCCTTACATGCTGCGCGCCGGCGGCCTGTTTGCCTGCGAGCTCTACGAGGGCGCCCTCGATGCCGCGGCCGAGCTCTGTCGCCAGGCAGGCCTTTCGGACGTGCGTATCGTCCACGACCTCACCGATCGTCCCCGCATCGTTCGAGCCATCGTCACCGAGCCCAAACAGCGTATTTAAGCTGAATAAATAGACATTTGCGCAAGTTTGTCCTTGCAATATACCGTAAAACTTCTACTATAGAAGGAGAAAGGTATGTCAAATCAGCTGCATCGGTACCGTATCGTGCTTGATTACATTGAACCTTGGCTTGATGAGCAGGATGAAGCTACGCTGAAGCAGATTTATGCAGACCTTTTGGTGCTCGAGAAGGAAGGTCCCAGCCTTGGTCGTCCGCTGGTTGACCGCGTAAAGGGCTCGAAGCTTCATCATTTAAAGGAGCTGAGAGTGACGTCGTGTGGTGGGCAGGTGATTCGCATCCTCTTCGCCTTTGACCCCAAGCGCCAGGCGGTATTGCTATTGGCGGGTGATAAGTCGCGAGCGGGATCGTCAAGGGCAAAATGGAACGGTTGGTATGCGATCAACATTCCAAGGGCCGAGCAAATATACCGTCGCCACGTAAGGAGGCTCGATCGAGATGGAACTGCATGAGTATATGGAATCTCGCGGGATAACACGCGACTCCATTACCGCCGAGCAGGAGAGGACTCGCGATCGTATCGAAGCCTATAAGCTTGCTCAGATTCGCAGGTTAAAAGATCTAACACAGGCGTCGGTCGCCCAGTCGATGGGCGTTTCTCAAAAACGTGTATCCGAGCTCGAGCGTGGGGAGTTGGGTTCGATGAGGCTCGACACGCTGAGCAGGTACGCAGAGAGCCTCGGCGGAAAACTGGTTGCAAGCATCGAGTTTCCCGATCGTACCGTTACGCTTGCGCGCTAAAAATCTTCAATTAACCCCCTCACTTTCACCGACTACTAGAGCCGCTCACCAAACCAACATGCGCTCTGGGCAAATAGGTTGAATGTTTCGTGCGAGAATGCCCCACAGTAAACAAACTTGCACCGGAGCGTAAGGGGCTGGCATACACATGCAGACGGTCTATCGGGTATACGAGGGAACGCGCGAGCCGCATCGGCTTGCCGTCGAGCGCACGGCCGAGGTGCTCGGCCGCGGCGGCCTGGCCTTGATTCCGACCGAGACCGTCTACGGTGTCGCCGTGGCAGTCAACGCCTTCTCGGGCGCCGTGCCCCAAGATACAAGCGAATTCCCATCGTGGCCGCGCGATCCGCAGGCTGCCGTCAATGGCGCCGCAGTTCCTGCGCTCGGCACCGGCTATCGCCGTATCTTCACTCTCAAGCAACGTGAGCTCACGCAAACCGTCGCTTGGCTGGTCGATGGCGTCGAAGCACTCGACCGCTATGGCGTGGATATCCCGGAAGATGCCCGCGTACTCGCGCGACGATGCTGGCCGGGAGCCCTGACTATCGTGGTCAAGGCAGCCCCCTGCGTGCCGACCTTTATGCGCGCTGCCGACGACACCGTGGCCCTGCGCGCTTCGGCCTCTCCCGTGGTCCAAGCGCTCATCCGCGCCTGCGGCAGTCCCCTTGCCTGCACGAGCGCCAACACGCACGGCGCGCCTTCGCCGGCAAGCTTTGCCGCCGTCGAAGGTCGCATCCTGGAGGGGGTCGATGTTGCCGTCGACGCCGGCGAGACCCCGTGTCGCGACGCCTCGACCATCGTGTCGTTCCAGCACGGCGGGCTCCAGATCCTGCGCCAAGGCGCACTTCCCGCATCAGAGATCGAGCGGGTCCTGTCCGACCCGATGCAATAGAAAGGTGTAAGCGATGTCGTTGAATCTGGGCAGCCTGGGCATGGAAGATGCCTCGTTTAACTTTGGCGGTTCCTACATCATGGCGCTCGACTGCGGCACTACCTCGGTACTCGCGGCCATTGTCGACGAATACGGCTGCATCGTTGCCCAGGCGCGTCGTAGCGTCAAAACCAGCTTCCCGCGCCCCGGCTGGGTGGAGCAGGATCCCACGGAGGTGCTTGCCAGCCAGATCGGCGTGATGATGGAGGTTCAGTTTAAGAGCGGCATCCATTCCGATCGCATCGCCGCCATCGGCATCTCCAACCAGCGCGAGACCACGGTGGTCTGGGACCGCGTGAGCGGCCAGCCCATCTATAACGCCATCGTATGGCAGTGCCGTCGTACCGCGCCGGCGATCGACGCTTTGGTTGAACAGGGTTGCGAGGAGCTGGTGCGCTCCCGCACGGGACTTACGCTTGACCCGTATTTCTCGGCCTCCAAGGTGCAGTGGATTCTCGACAACGTCGACGGCGCACGCGAGAGCGCGGCGGCGGGCGACCTCATGTTTGGCACCATCGACACCTGGCTCATCTACAACCTCACCGGCGGCCAGGTCTTTGCCACCGACTACACCAATGCCAGCCGCACGGCACTCTTTAATATCCATACGCTCGATTGGGACGACGACCTGCTGGCGCTCTTTGACGTTCCACGTTCCATGATGCCCGAGGTTCGCTGGAGCTCGGGCGACTACGGCCGCGTCGCGAGCGACATCATGACCAACATGCCGCCCATCATGGGCGTGGCGGGCGACCAGCAGGCATCGCTGTTCGGCCACTGCTGCTTCTATCCCGGCCAGACCAAAAACACCTATGGCACGGGCTGCTTTATGCTCATGAACACCGGTGACGAGATCGTCGAATCCAAGAATGGCCTGGTCTCCACCATCGGTATCGCTGCTGACGGCAAAGTCAGCTATGCGCTCGAGGGCTCTATTTTTGCCGCCGGTTCAACGATGAACTGGCTTCGCAACAACATGGGCATCATCTCGAGCGTGAGCGAGTCGGCACAACTCGCCGCTTCGATCAACGACAACGAGGGCTGCTACTTCGTCCCCGCCTTCGCTGGCCTGGGCGCTCCCTGGTGGGACCCGCGTGCCCGCGGTATCGTGTGCGGCCTGACCGGTGCCTCGAGTCGCGCGACCATTGTGCGTGCGGCCTGCGAGTCCATGGCCTACCAGAGTTATGACGTGCTGCGCGCCATGGAGCAGGACGTGGGACTTTCGATTGAGCGCCTGTCCGTCGATGGCGGCGCCTCACGCAACGAGTTCATCATGCAATTCCAGGCCGACCTGCTGGATATCCCCGTGCTGCAATGCGAGACGGTGGAGACCACGGCAATCGGTGCCGCGTACTTGGCGGGTCTTGCCGTCGGCTATTGGGAAGACCTTGAAGAGCTGGAGCAAAATGCCCAGATCGTTAGGACCTTCCTTCCCCATATGTCCGCCGAGCGTCGCGAGCAAAACCTTGCGGGCTGGCGTGATGCAGTCAAGCGCTCGCTCAGTACCGCACAGTAGGGCTGCGATGGGCTGCTCGATACAACAAACCGCTAAACTTATGCATGGCGTGCGGCGGCAACATTGCTGCGCGCCTTGTCAGCAAGGCCGTTTTGCGGCTGCAACGAAAGGGGCAATCAACCCATGACCGTCACCTACGATGCGTCCCGTGTGACGCTTGTCGATCATCCGCTCGTCCAGCACAAGCTGTCGATCCTGCGCGACAAAAACACCGGCACCAACCAGTTCCGTCAGCTCGTGCGCGAACTCGCGCTTTTTGACGGCTACGAGGCCATGCGCGACCTACCTATGGAAGACGTCGAGGTCGAGACCCCCATCACTACCGCCACGTTCAAACAGCTTGCCGGCAAGAAACTCGCCATCGTGCCCATCCTGCGTGCGGGCCTTGGCATGGTCGACGGTATCCTCGACCTGGTGCCCTCCGCTCGCGTGGGCCACATCGGCATGGAGCGCGACGAGGTCACCCACGAGCCGCACGAGTATTACTGCAAGATGCCCAAGGATATCGACCAGCGCATCTGCCTGGTTGTTGACCCCATGCTCGCCACGGGCGGTTCGGCCGAGATGGCCATCAGCTACCTGCGCGAGCGCGGTGTCAAGGATATCCGCATGCTGTGCATCGTCGCCGCGCCCGAGGGCCTCAAGTCACTGACCGAAAAGGACCCCGACGTACATATTTATACGTGCGCCATCGACGACCATCTCAACGAGGCCGCCTACATCGTTCCCGGCCTCGGCGACGCCGGCGACCGCATCTTCGGCACGCTCTAGTCGCTGGGCTAAGACGGCCGCGGCTGCAAATACGAAGAAACGGTGCGCGCGGTCGAACAAAAGGCGACCGCGCGCACTCCTGTTAACGGACGTTTTGCCCTGCAGGGTTCGAGAAAAACGTATTACCGTACCTGCGGCATAAAGAAGGTCTTAAGAAAACGAACAGGTGCGTATTAACCGTTGCTTTTTCGGTTGTACTTTAGCGATTGGCTCGTACAATAGTCACCAATGTTTGGCGGGAACTGTCCTGTGAGGCGATAAAAAAGGAAAGTGAGGACGCCAGTGTTTCAGATAGCCGATCTGCTCGCTATCGTTGCAGGTGCCATCGCGGGCGCGATTGCCTTCCTTCCCTTTGTCTTTACGCTCAAGCCGGTTCTTGACGATAAGCAGAATGCGGACATGCTCAAGGGTATGGTGAGTCTCGCGGTCTCGGCAATCGCGTTGCTTGTCTTTACCTTGGTTGTGTTTGTGTTGTTCGGAGAGGCATTTCGCATGTTCCTCCTGGGCGAGGCGATCGGCTTCGTGGCCTTTATGGCCGCCTGCGCGGTTCGCGTCGCCAAGGCGCTGCGAGATCCTCATGAGGTCGAAAGGTAAGTCGTGGAAATTTTTGAAAAGCTGCCTGATGAGATTAATCATCTGGTCAGCGAGTTCAGCTCCACCCCTGTCGTGGGCGATCTGAGCTGCGGCATCACGCAGTACTCGTTTTGGCTGATCGTCTCCACGATCGTGCTCCTGATCGTCCTGGCCGTGTTCAAGAAGAAGCAGACTTTGGTTCCCAAGGGCTTCTTCGTCAACGGTTTCGAGTACATCATCGAGTACGTCGAGAACGATATCGGCAAGGGCGTCGTGGGTGAGAACTGGAAGAAGCACTTCCCGTTCCTGTGCTCGCTTTTCCTGTTCATCCTGATCAATAACATGATCGGCCTGATCCCGGGAATGAAGCCCGGCACCGGTGCAATCGGCTCCACCGCCGCGCTCGCCATCTTCGCCTTCGTGTACTTCATCTACTACGGATGCAAGGCTCACGGCGTGATCGGCTACATCAAGAGCCTCGCCCCGCAGGGCGTGAGCTTCCCGATGAACGTGCTCGTGTGGGTCGTCGAGCTTTTCTCGACCTTCCTGCGCCTCATCACGCTCGCCGTCCGTCTGTTCTGCAACATGTTCGCAGGACACGTGGTCATGGGCTCGTTCGCCATCATGGCGAGCATGTTCATGCAGCCGCTGCTTCAGCAGGTTTCCGCGGCCCACGCCGTCGGCGCCCTGCCTTCGCTGGCCTGGCTTGCCATCCTCATCCTGATCTATGCGATCGAGCTTGTGGTCGGCGCCATCCAGGCTTACGTCTTCACGGTCCTTACCGCCGTGTATGTCTCCGAGGCAGAGGAGGTCGCGGAGGAGGAGTAGTCTTCCGTTCGCGCCTTAAAGGTAAGGCAATTCGTTAAACCGCCGGTGCCCGTACCCATGGAGCCCGGCAGTTATAAAAAGGTTATCCTGCGTGAAATAAGACACGCACGACAAAGGAGGAATCGTGGGAGTTATCGGTTACGGTCTCGGTGTTATCGGCGCTGGTCTTGCTATCGGCCTGTCTGCTCTGGGTGCTACGGGTGCTATGGCCCGTCAGCCTGAGGTCCAGGGCCGCGTGTTCACCGTCTTCATCATGGGCTCCGCCTTCGGCGAGGCTCTGGCTCTGATCGGCTTCGTTGTCGCGCTGATCGTTAAATAGCACGGAGCGTCAAGTATGAATCTTTCATCCCAGAAGAGCGCGATCGCACTCTCCGCGTCCGCGGCCGCGCTGCTCATGCCGGTTTCCGCGTTCGCCGAGGACGGCGCCGCCGGTGCGGACATCCTCATCCCTAAGATGGCGGAGTTCATCCCGGCGCTTATCGCCTTCCTGATTATCTGGATCGTGCTGGCCAAGGTCGCCCTGCCGGGCATCATGAAAACCATGGAGGAGCGCGGCAAGAAGATCGAGGAGAGCCTCGACGAGGCCGAGAAGACCAAGCAGGAGGCTATCGCCAAGCGCGCTGAGTCCGACTCGATCGTCACCGACGCCCGTCGTCAGGCTGCCGACATCGTTCTCGAGGCCCGTAAGGACGCCGAGTCCGAGCGCGCCCGTATCATCGAGGCTGCTCACAAGGAGGCCGAGGAGATCATCGCCAAGGCCCATACGACCGTCGAGGACGAGCGCAAGTCCATCTACGCCGGTGCCGCGAACTCCATCGCCGACCTGTCCGTTGCCGTCGCCACCAAGATCGTGGGCGAGGCACTCGAGAACGAGGCCGAGCAGAAGAAGCTCATCGAGCGCTACATCCAGGAAGCAGGTAGCCTGAATGCCGACTAGCCGCTATCAGGACAAAGTGCTCGAGACCTACGCGCGCTCCCTTCTGGAAGCCGCCAAGGCCGAGAACCATGTGTTCGAGGACCTCGAGATGATCGAGCGCTTGGCTTCTGCCAACCCCGAGATCATCGCCGTGCTCGACACCATGTCCAAGCGCGACCAGCTCGACCTTCTTCCCAAGGTGGCAGCTGCCTTTAAGTATGTTGCCGAGGAAGACGAGGATGTAGTGGGCGTGACCGTCACCACGGCGATCCCGCTCGACGACGAGCTGCGTCAAACCATCACTAAGAAATGCGAGCAGGACTTCGGCCGCAAAGTATTCCTTATCGAGCAGGTCGACCCGTCTATCGTGGGCGGCCTGGTGCTCGAGGCCCGCGGCGAGCGTCGTGACATTACCGTCAAGACGCAGCTGCGCATCGCGCAAGAGACCCTCGCAAACTCTGCTAATTCGTACGGAGGTGAAGCCTAATGTCCGAAACCCTCAATGCCCAGGATATCGCCAAGAAACTGCAGGAGCAGCTCACGAGCCTCTCCGCGACGGTCGATACGCATGAGGTTTCAACGGTCGACGAGGTAGGCGACGGCATCGCGCGCGTCTCCGGCCTCAAGAGCGCCATGGCAGGCGAGCTTCTGGAGTTCAAGAGCTCCGATACCGGTGAGACCGTCTTCGGCCTTGCCCAGAACCTTGACCGTGACGAGGTCGGCGCCGTTCTGTTTGGTGCCGTCGACTCCATCAAGGAAGGCGACGAGTGCCGCACCACTGGCCGCATTATGGATATCCCTGTGAGCCGCGCCATGCTCGGCCGCGTCGTCAATCCGCTCGGCCAGCCCATCGACGGCCTGGGCGACATCGTCGCCACGCACCGTCGTCCCATTGAGTTCAAGGCCCCCGGCGTCATCGACCGTACCCCGGTGTGCGAGCCGGTTCAGACCGGCCTGTTGGCCATCGACTCCATGGTGCCTATTGGTCGCGGTCAGCGAGAGCTCATCATCGGCGACCGTAAGACCGGTAAGACCGCCATTGCCATCGACGCTATCCTCAACCAGCGCGGCAAGGGCATGGTCTGCATCTATGTCGCCATCGGCCAGAAGGCCTCCACGGTTGCCAACATCCGCGAGACCCTCGCTCAGCACGGTGCGCTCGACTACACCATCATCGTTTCGGCCACCGCTGCCGATTCCGCCCCTATGCAGTACATCGCGCCTATGGCCGGTGCCGCTATCGGCGAGTTCTTCATGTACAACGGCGAGGACGGCAAGCCCGCCAGCGAGACCAACCCCGGTGGCCACGTGCTCGTCATCTACGACGACCTGTCCAAGCAGGCTGTGGCTTACCGTCAGATGTCGCTGACGCTGCATCGTCCGCCCGGACGCGAGGCCTATCCTGGCGACATCTTCTACCTGCACTCTCGTCTGCTCGAGCGTGCCGTCAAGATGTCCAAGAAGAACGGTTACGGCTCCATGACGGCACTGCCGATCATCGAGACCCAGGACGGCGACGTCTCGGCCTACATTCCGACCAACGTCATTTCCATTACCGATGGTCAGATCTACCTGCAGTCCGAGCTCTTCTTCCAAGGTCAGCGCCCGGCAGTCGACGTGGGCATCTCCGTGTCCCGCGTCGGTGGCGATGCGCAGACCAAGGCCATGAAGCAGGTCGCCGGCAACCTCCGTCTGGACCTCGCTTCGTACCAGGAGCTCGCCGGCTTTACGCAGTTCGGCTCCGACCTCGACGAGGCTACTCAGAAGCAGCTGACCCATGGTGCTCGCATGACCGAGCTCCTGAAGCAGCCGCGTTACAAGCCGTTTGAGGTTGGCGAGCAGATCGTTACGCTGTTCGCTGGCAACGAGGGCTTCCTGGATGACCTGGAGATCGCCGACGTGCTGCCTTTCCGTGCCGAGCTCATCGAGTACATGGACAATGGCTTTGGCTCGCTGCTCGACAAGGTTCGCGCCAAGAAGATCGATGATGACACCAAGGCTGAGCTCTTGCGCGTCATCGGCGACTTCAAGCAGCAGTTCATGGCCAAGCACCATTCGGATGTTTCTGGATCAGAGGAGAACTAAGCCCCATGGCCAACCTTCGCGACATTAAGAAGCGAATCTCCTCGGTTACCACGACCAAGCAGATCACGCGCACGATGGAGATGGTCTCTACGGCCAAGATCCGTCGTGCCCTCGATCGCTCCAAGCAGGCCGAGCCCTATAAGGAGGCGCTGACCGACGTCATGTTGACGGTCGCCGGCGACGCCTCCTGTTCGGGCACCGATCCCATGCTGCAGAAGCATGAGAGCGTCAAGCATGGCCTGATTGTCGTTATTGCCTCGGACCGCGGCCTTGCCGGCGGTTTCAATACGACGGTGGAGCGCACGGCCGAAAAGCTCGCCGCTTCTTGGGCGAACGACGGCATCGAGTGCGAGATCATCGCGTGTGGGCGCAAACCGGCCACGTATTTCCGTGACCGCGCAAACGTCGTCATGCACTTTGAGGGCAACTCCTCTGAGCCCGATTTCAATCAGGCCCGCATGATCTCCTCTCATATCTGCGATGCGTATCGTGCCGGTGAGCTTGACCGTGTCGAGCTTGTCTACCACCACGCCAAGAACCGCGTGGATCAGGAGCTTCGCGTCGAGCATCTGTTGCCGCTCGACCCCGAGATGATCGCTATGGCCCACGGTCCGCGTAAGAACGAGACCGACGCCCCTAAGCGCATCTCGTCCACGTTCGAGTTCGTGCCCTCTCCCGAGCATGTTCTCGGCAAGCTTGTGCCGTCTTATATCCTGACGGTCATCTACCAGGCCCTGATCGATTCGGCGGCTGCCGAGCAGGGTGCACGCCGCAAGGCCATGCACTCCGCGACGGAAAACGCCACCGCGATCATCTCGACCCTTACCCGCACGTATAGTCGCGTGCGCCAGGCTTCGATCACGACCGAGATTAACGAGATCGTCGGCGGAGCCTCAGCATTGGAGGAACAGTAATGGCTAATAACACCGTAAAGCTTGCGGTCGAGGAAGCCACCAAGAAGACGACTGCCGGTGATGGTCGCATCGTGCGAATCATCGGCCCTGTCGTCGACGTCAAGTTTGACGGCGCGGTGCCCCCGATCTACAACGCGCTCACGGTCGAGGCCGAGACCCCGATCGGTCATCTGAGCACGATCCTCGAGGTCGAGAGCCAGCTTCCGGGCGGTGTGGTCCGCACGGTCGCCATGTCCTCGACCGACGGCCTGCAGCGCGGCCTCATTGCCACCGATACCGGTGAGCCCATGAAGATGCCCGTTGGCCCCAAGACGCTCGGCCGCATTTGGAACGTCATGGGCAAGCCCGTCGACGGCAAGCCCATGCCCGAGGTGGAGGAGTTCTACCCCATCCACCATGCAGCGCCCCGTTTTGACGAGCTCACCACCAAGACCGAGATCTTCGAGACCGGCATCAAGGCCGTCGACCTGCTCGAGCCCTACATCCGTGGCGGCAAGACGGGCCTGTTCGGCGGCGCCGGCGTCGGCAAGACCGTTCTGATTCAGGAGCTCATCAACAACCTCGCCCAAGAGCACGGTGGCACCTCGGTGTTCACCGGCGTCGGCGAGCGTACCCGTGAGGGCACCGACCTGTTCCTCGAGATGAGCGAGTCTGGCGTTATCGACAAGACTTGCTTGGTCTATGGTCAGATGAACGAGCCGCCCGGAGCGCGTCTGCGCATCGGTCTGGCCGGCCTTACTACCGCTGAGTATTTCCGTGATCGTGGCCAGGACGTTCTGCTGTTCATCGACAACATCTTCCGCTTCTCCCAGGCAGGTTCCGAGGTTTCCGCACTGCTGGGCCGTATGCCGTCCGCCGTTGGTTACCAGCCCACGCTGGCAACCGAGATGGGCGACCTCCAGGAGCGCATTACCTCGACCAAGACGGGCTCCATTACCTCCGTCCAGGCTGTCTACGTCCCCGCAGACGACCTGACCGACCCGGCGCCTGCCACGACGTTTACGCACCTCGACGCCACCACGGTTCTTTCGCGTAGCATTTCGTCGCTCGGCCTGTTCCCGGCTATCGACCCGCTCGCATCTTCCTCCGACGCTCTCGATCCCTCGATCGTCGGCGAGGAGCACTACCGTGTCGCCGTCAAGGTCCAGGAGCTCCTGCAGGAGTACTCCGACCTTCAGGACATCATCGCCATTCTGGGTATGGACGAGCTGTCCGAGGAGCAGCGCCTTACGGTCAACCGTGCCCGTAAGATTCAGCAGTTCCTCTCGCAGTCCTTCCACGTCGCCGAGAAGTTCACCGGCAACCCCGGTGTCTACGTCCGCGTCGAGGATACCGTCCGCTCTTTCGCCGAGATTGTCGACGGCAAGGCCGATGACCTGCCCGAGCAGGCTTTCCGCTATGCTTCCACGATTGAGGACGTGCGCGAGCGCGCCCGCAAGATGGGGGAGAAGTAGGTTATGCGTATCCGCATCGTGTGCCCCGTGAGCTGCGCCTATGAGGGCGACGCTGCGTTTGTGTCGATTCCGTCCACGGATGGCGAGTTTGGCGTTCTGCCTGCTCACTCCAGCGAGATCTGCACGATCGACCGCGGTTACGTTCGCGTTTCCGATAAGGCCATGGGCACTGTCGACCACACGTTTGCCGTGGCCGGCGGCTATGCCCAGGTTGCGGACGATGTCGTGACCGTTCTCGCCGAGCGCGCTTGCGATTTGGCGACCGTCGATGCCGACAAGCTTAAAGCTGATATTCAAGGTTTTGAAGAGAAGCTGGGTAATTTGTCGGAGGATGATGCACGCCGCGCCTACCTCTATAATGAAATCGCATGGTGTAAGCTCAAGCTTGCCCAATAGTCAAACGATTTAGCGTTCGACCATTTGCGAACACATCATGCCCGGGATGGCCCAGCCATCCCGGGCATGCTTTTTGAAAGGGTAGACCTTGGATATTATCCGCGTTGAGGGTGGCCACGCCATCGGAGGCTCTGTGCCCGTCTCGGGTGCCAAGAACTCCGCGCTCAAACTCATGGCGGCAACGCTTCTGGCGCCGGGCAAGACGACGCTGCAGAACGTGCCCGATATTTCCGATGTTCACGTGATGGGCAAGGTGCTCAAGGGCATGGGCGCTACGATCGATGTTCTCGACGAGCACACGCTCGAGATTGATACCTCTCAGGTCGATTCTTGGGAGGCCCCCTACGAGCTCGTTGCCAAGATGCGTGCTTCCACCGCCGTCATGGGACCCCTGCTGGGCCGCTTCCATCGCGCCAAGATTGCCATGCCGGGCGGCTGCAACCTGGGTGCTCGCAAGATCGATATGCACATTCTTGGTCTTGAGGCCCTGGGCGTTGAGTTCGATACCGCCCACGGTTACATCAACGCTAATGCGCCCCAAGGTCTGCGCGGTACCACCGTCACGCTCGAGTTCGCCAGCGTCGGTGCGACCGAGAACCTCATCATGGCCTCTGTGCGCGCACAGGGCACCACGGTTATCGACAATGCCGCCCGCGAGCCCGAGATTGTCGATCTCGCCAACATGCTCAACGAGATGGGCGCCAAGATTGTAGGCGCCGGTACGCCCGTCGTGACTATCGAAGGCGTGGAAGAGCTCCATCCCGTTACCCATCGCGTGGTGGGCGACCGCATCGAGGCCGGTACCTTTATCGTTGCAGGTGCGTTGATGGCCGACGATCGCGGTGTCGATGTCACGGGCTTTTGCCCCATTCACTTGGGCATGGTGCTCAAGAAGATGGAGCTCATGGGTATCGACTGCGAGCGCGTCGAGGATGGCGTCCATGTGAACCGTGCCGAGCGTATCAAGCCGGTCGACATCCAGACGCTTCCGTTCCCCGGCTTCCCGACGGACATGCAGGCGCAGATTATGGTACTCTCCGCCCTTGCCGACGGTAGCTCCGTTATCACCGAGAACATCTTCGAGAATCGCTTTATGTTTGCCTCTGAGCTGGTACGCATGGGTGCCGACATTCGTATCGAGAGCCATCATGCCATGATTCATGGCGTCAAGGGCTTCTCGGGTGCACAGGTTACCTCGCCCGATCTGCGTGGCGGAGCGGCCCTCGTCGTAGCGGGCTTGATCGCCGACGGGACGACCGAGGTTTCGGCTATTCATCACATCAAGCGCGGCTACGAGCAGTTTGTCGAAAAGCTGCAGGCGCTCGGCGCGCATGTCGAGCATGCTACCGTCCCCGATCCCGTCATCTACTAATACAGGTTGCCTATGTTTAATAAAAAGCCCCTCGCGGATACCACCGCCCGAAGACCCTCAACTGGTGCGCAGGCCAAGATCTACAGTCGCGATAACGTGGCTCGCTATTCCGAGCGCGCTCGTCAACGTCGTCGTAGCCACACGATTCGTCACGTCGCGCTCATTGTCGTGCTTGGCGTGCTGCTGAGTGCCACTACCGCTGCCGGCCTGTGGTTTGCCACCATTATGGGCAAGCTCGGCGATTCTAATGTCATTACCGACAATCTGCGTCGGGTTCTGGTTGACACCGATGAGGCAAAGGATCCGTTCTACGTGCTGCTTCTTGGCACCGACGGCCGTCCGGGCGAGGATACGTATCGTGCCGACTCTATTATCTTGGCACGCATCGACCCCACGCAAAAGCAGGCGACGCTCATTTCCGTTCCGCGCGACACCAAGGTCGAGTACAAGGGCGAGACCATGAAGATCAACGCCTGCCATACCGTTGGCGGTGCCGAGGCCATGGTCGAGGCGGTCAACGAGCTGTGCGGTGTTCAGATTTCCCACTATGCCGAGGTCAGCTTCGACGGTATGCAGGCGCTGATTGATTCGGTTGGCGGTATCGACATTAACGCAACCGATGATGTTGACGACCCCGAGCACCTGGATATCAAGATTACCGCTGGCCAGCAGCATATGGACGGTGCCACCGCCCTTACCTATGCCCGCTGCCGCTACACCTATGCCGACGGCGATTACACGCGCATGCGCCACCAGCGTCAGGTGCTTGGCGCCCTTGCCAACCAGATTCTCAATAACTTCGATGCCACGAAGATCTTTGGCCTGGTTAATTCGCTGTCCGATATGCTTGTAACCGATATGAGCGTTCAGGATATCGTGGCTACGGTCAACGCCATGCGCGGTATGGATGTCGACGGTATCTACTCGGCCAACCTGCCCTCGTACGCCGACGACAGCACCATGATCGACGGTGTGAGCTACGTCTTTGTCTACGAGGACGAGCTCAAGGAAATGATGGAGCGCGTCGATGCCGGCAAGGATCCCAAGGGTCCCAACACCATGGGTCTTTCCGACGGTTCCAGCTCTACGATCGACGACCTGAACAACAACACGTCTGACGACTACGCAAACGGTACCGCAACCTCATCGGTCAGCTCTGACGATCCCGATGACTCAAGCGATTCGAGCGATTCGGACTACTACGAAGAGCCCACCGGCGACGGCAACGGCTACGAAGCCAACTACTAAGTTACGGCGTTTTACCAAACGCCGTAACGGCTCGACGCTGCGCGCCGCCCAAGGCGACAATTTGTCATTCAAAAGGCAGGGCATGACCAGAAGGTCAATGCCCTGCCTTTTTCATGCCAACTTGTTCGCTCTGGACGTCGCTCGCTGACGTTGATTCAACCAGCGATGTCGTCACTTGCAGTTGGGTAGTCCACTTGGCACCTGGGGACGTTCCTTTTGTGCCGGCAGTTTGGGACACTCCTTGCTTCAAGAGGCTGGCGCGCGTCAACCTGTTCTCATTGCAGCAAAAAAATCGCCCCGTTCTTGGTTGAGGACGGGGCGATTCGTCTTTTGGACTTGTGCAGCCAGGCTTATGCAAAGCGGGCGACGAGCTCCTGGAGCACGTCGGTCATCTTGACGAGCGAACTGACCGGGACGAACTCGTTGACGCCGTGGTAGCAATAGCCGCCGGTGGAAAGGTTGGGGCAGGGCAGACCGCGGAACGACAGCTGGGCGCCGTCGGTGCCGCCACGAATTGGCAGCACTTGGGGCTCAACGCCGCAGGCAAGGTAGGCTTCCTTGGCAACATCAATAAGCTCGGGATAGTCACGAACGATCTCGGCCATATTTCGATACTGCTGCTTAATCTCGACCGTCACGCGCTCCTCACCCAGACGCTGGTTGAGCATCGAGGCAGCGGCATCAATAAGGTCGAGTTTCTGCTGGAACTTGGCGGCGTCATGGTCGCGGACGATATAGCGCGCTGTGGCGTGATCGACGGTCGCAGATACACCCTCAAGGTGATAAAAGCCCTCGTAGCCTTCCGTATACTCCGGGCGCTGTACGTAGGGGAGCAACGCGTTGAAGTCGCAGAACAGATTGCCTGCGTTGACCATACGGCCCTTAGCGTCGCCCGGGTGGATGGACTGGCCCTCAAAGCAGACGGTCGCCTCGGCGGCGTTAAAGCATTCCCACTCCAGTTCGCCGATGGGGCCGCCGTCGACCGTGTAGGCGTACTTGCAGCCAAAGGTATCGATATCCAACAGCTCGGCTCCGTGGCCGATCTCCTCGTCAGGGCAGAAGCAAATGCCGAGTGCGGGATGGGGCAGAGAAGGGTCCTGAGCGATACGCGCGACAAGCGACATGATCTCGGCGACGCCTGCCTTGTCGTCCGCGCCCAGCAGCGTGGTGCCATCGCTGCAAACCAGGTCCTCACCCGCGAGGTCATTCAGGGCGGGGAGCTTGGCGGTACTCATGGCAACGGGCTTACCGTCAACCGTGCCGCAGACCAGGTCGCCGCCTTCGTAGTGTACGATGTGCGGTTTCACGCCGGCACCCGGTGCAACTTCGGTGGTGTCGAGATGGGCGATCAGGCCCAGGGCGGGCTTGTCCTCAGCGCCCGCACTTGCGGGGATATGCGCGCAGACATAGGCGTGCTCGGTCACGTGGGCATCTTCCGCACCAAGCTCGCGCAGCTCTTCAGCCAGCACGTTGGCAAGGTCAAACTGAACGGCGCTCGAGGGTACCTGGTCGCAGTTTGCATCCTCGGACTGCGTGTTGATCTGGACGTAGCGCAAAAAGCGCTCGAGGACATCGGGGTTCGTGGTGGTGTTTTCCATAAAGACCGCTCCAATCTTGGTCGTCGTGTGCAACAAGAACTCTAGCACGGTATGCCACGGCATACCGCGACGCTTGGATGGGGTAGAATCAGCCATTGAATGCAGAAGGGACGGAAGATCATGGATACGACAAATAGCTCGCGCGAACTACATCTGACGGTGGCGAACGAAGACTACTTGGAGTGCATGGTTCGCATTGAAAGCGAAGAGGGGGAAACCAACGGCGTTCGATCGGTCGACATCGCGCAGCGCCTTGGCGTCTCCAAGGCATCGGTCAATAAAGCGGTTTCGGCTCTCAAGGCATCCGAGCTTGTCGAGCAATCGCACTACGGCAAGGTGATCCTGACCGATCGCGGCCGCGAGGTTGGCACGGCTATCTGGTACCGTCATCGCCTCATCCGCACGTTTTTGGTTCAGGAGCTCGGTGTCGAATTTGAGCGAGCCGATTCCGAGGCCTGCATGATGGAGCATGCGCTATCCGAGGACACGATGAGCCGCTGGCTCGCCTATCTCGAAAGGCAGGGAATCAGCGTCGAGGAATAGCGGGATATATATGGATACGAGTTATTACAACCGCTTTGGTGCCAAGGAACTTACGCGCCGCTTGTCGAGCGAGACCTTGTTGGCGCAGGGCCCCATGGGCAGTGTTCTGTTGAGTGAGTACGATGCCGCCGACATTCCACCAGCGTTTTGGAATCTGGCAGAGCCGCAGACCGTTTCTCGTATCCATCGCTTGTATGTCGCCGCCGGCGCGCAGGTGCTCATTACCAATACCTTTCAGGCATCGAGCTATGCCCTCAAGCACGACCAGATTGCGCCGTCCGTGGCGGAGGTCAATCGCGGGGCCGTCGACGATGCCCGCCAGGCGCACCCTCAGCTACTGCTGGGCTCGATGGGCCCGATCGGTATTGAGTGGTTTGCCGAGGACTCTGTCGAGTATCGTGAAATCCGCGGCATTGCGCGCGAACAGGCGCACGCCTTGCTCAATGCTGGTGTTGACGGTCTGCTGATCGAGACGGTGACGTCTATCCGTAATCTGCAGCCCATGCTTGCCGGCGCCCGAGATGCCGCCGACGGCATGCCTGTTCTGGTGAGTTTTGTCGTTGACGATAAAGGCGACCTGCTGGGCGATGGCCTCAACATCGAGGCAGCCGTTTTGTACGCCGAAAAACACGGCGCAAACTCGGTTGGTGTTAATTGCTGTTCGCTTGCGGCCGCGAATGCGGCGGTGCCCAGGATGGTTGCATCGGCGACTACTCCCGTTACGGTGCGTCCCAACGTAGGCGATCCGGTCCAGACTCAGGATGGCCCCGTATGGCACGAGAATCCCGAAGCTTTCGCGCGCGCATGCATCGAATGGAGACATGCCGGCGCCGCAATGGTGGGCAGTTGCTGTGGAACCACGGCAATCACTACGGCAGCGATGGCCGAGGCGCTCGATATATAAAGGGCAAAACCGCTCCATACGGGGCGGTTTTTTTATTGCTTGCATGTCCTCGGCAGCATTTGCCCAAATGGTGAATGCTGGTGCCGGCAGGTTGCTGAGTGCGTGTTGCGGGTATACCTCACGCGTACCATGATCCAAACACTGTGAGGTGTCTGCGCGTGTGCGCGATAATTCATTTTGGAACTGACGGTTGGCGCGCTCGCGTCGATGAGGACTTCACTGCCGATAACGTTGCCCGTATCGCCGATGCCGTCGGCGAGTTGTGGCAAAAGACCAATCCGGGCAAAACGGTATATATAGGGTTCGACACCCGGCCCCTGGCGAGCGAGTTCGCTGAGCTTGCGGCGGGCGTGCTAGCAGCGCACGGGCTGGACGCCGTGCTCGCTTCGCGACCTGTTCCGACCCCTGCCCTTACGTGGGCGGCGGCTTATGACGGTGAGGCGTGCGGCGCGCTCATGGTGACGGGGTCCCATCATCCGCAGGGTTATCTGTGCCTCAAGATTCGCATGGGTGACGGCTCGACCGCCAACCAGGATGTCATCGAAGAGCTCGAAGAGACCATGGCTCCCGAGCCAATGGGGATCGAGGGGCAATATCGCACCGCGGATATCATTCCTGACTATATGCAGGCGGTGGCATCGTTTGTCGATGCCGAAGCCATCCGCGGCGCGCACCTGCGCGTGGTTGTCGATCCCATGGGCGGCGCAGCCCAGGGTTATCTAGCCGACTTGCTGCGCGAGCTTGGCGTTGAGGTGCACGAGATTCACGCCGGGCAGGCGTCTGACCAAGAAGATATCTGCCCCGACCCCGTTGAGCCTTGGGTGGACGCTTGCGAGCGCACGGTTATCGATGACGGAGCTTGCGCTGGTCTGGTGACCGACGGCGACGCCGACCGTATCGGTGCGGTTGACGAGCGCGGCAGATATATACATCCGCATCAGATCATGGCGCTCGTTTTGGGCGACTTGGTTCAATTTCGTAATTTGGAGGGGCGCGTCGTCGTCAATCTTTCATGCTCGACGCTCGTGCGTCGCATTGCCGAGGCGCTTGGCTGCCGCGTGACCGTCAAACCAGTCGGTTTCAAATATATAGCGGCGGAGATGAAGAAGGGCGGCGTCCTCATAGGCGGTGAAGAAGCCGGTGGTATCGGCATCGCCGCGCATATGCCCGAGCGCGATGGAATCCTCGCCTGTCTGATTCTGTGTGAGCTTATGGCTAAGACGGACGCGCCTTTGGGCGTTCTGGTCGACCAACTCGAGGACAGTTTTGGTAAGACGAGTTACGGTCGACGGGATTTGCGCCTTGAGGCCGAAGATGCCGAAACGTTACGAACCCTGCTGCCGGGCGTAAACCCCAAGTCGATTTGTGGCAAGGTGCCGCAAAACGTTAGTCATATGGATGGCTTGCGTTTGGCATTCGAGGATGACACGTGGCTGCTGGTTCGTCCTAGCGGGACCGAACCAGTGGTGCGCGTCTACGCCGAGGGGTTCTCGGTGGAAGAACGTGATGAGTTGCTCGATGCTGGCTGTGCTTTAGCTAGGGGGACGTATCCGCTTTAACCATGAGACTGCCTTATATAAAGAGATGCTCGGCGAGCGGTAGTTAACGGCTGGCAAACGTTAGTCGGATCACAAGATGTGTAGGAAATGTGTACGCCCAGATTCCCGCCCACGGCGCCCCTCCGGTCTGGCAATATATCTCCTTGCCGCGCGGCCCGGTCGAACCGGATGAGCCGCAAAGCGTGCACCTTGAGAACCGGATACTGCGAGGATGGA
>UROZ01000003.1 GCA_900549655.1 uncultured Collinsella sp. | reverse complement strand
CGGCATTGACCTGGGCCAGACGATAGCCCACAAAGTAGGGCGAAACCACCCAACGCGGCAGCGCCTTGGCAATGGTCCGACCGCCCAGGTGATAGAAGAACAAGTTGTACGACTCTGCGCGACCACCGTGGTGCCCGTTTAGGATATAGCGCAGAGCTACCTGGATCGCATCGGCAAAGAGATCCGCCTCGGCTTGGTCTCGTGCGTCATCGCTGGCGGCGATTCCCTGTGGAGCCGAGACGTTGACCTCAAAGAATCCCATGATCGGCTCGGTTGAGATGTTGACCGAGATTCTCCCCTGCCGCCAGACATCGATGCCTTCAAAGTTGGCTGAGGTCAGCGCCGCATAGCCGTCCTCCTGCTCCAAACCCACAATCTGCATGTGCGGATGGACCAGACTGCCGCCCGAAAGTGGGCCCTTGTTCTTGTACATGAGAACGCTGCGATACTGCCGGGAGTCAATCATCCGCTGCCAGCAATCCAGGGCAAACCGCATAACATGATGCAGCTCGTCCGGCGCATAGGTCACCAGGTCGGCGTCGTGGTCGGACGACTCAATCAATACGGTCTGGCGAGTGGCCCGCAAGGTCTTAAACTTATTCTCGAGCCAGATGCAGTCACCGTCGCGCCGGATGATATTGGCGAGTTCCTCGGTATCGCAAAAGGGGCACGCGGTGCCGGGGCGGCGGTTGTCGTCGGGCTTACCGCTCGCCTGCCGAACGTCAAATACCAGCGCCACGGGTTATACCTCCAGCGGCACGATCTTGGTGCCATGGAGCTCGGAGACGCCCAGTGCCGCCGCCACGGTATCGCGGTTGGCCGTAGAAATGCCACCGCCGGGAAGGATGGTCAGGCGGTCGCCCGCATACTCGATAAGACGCGACAGGTGCTCCAGGTTGTCCTCGATCGGCGTTCCGGCAGCGCCACCATGCGTCAGGATGCGCGTGATACCGCAGTCGGCGAGTGTGTCGACGGCATCGAGCTGAGCCTCGGGCGAGAGCTGGTCGAAGGCCATGTGGAAGGTAATATCGATGGGCCCGCGCTTGCACTCCTCGGTCGCGCAGCCCGCGGCCATCACGAGGGCACCAAGCGTAAGCTCGTCGAGCGCCCATCCGCCAGCGCAGGGCTTGCAGCAGCCAAAGACCAAGCCGTCAACGCCGGCGCTCACGGCAAGGCCCAGGTCCATCTCCATCATGCGCAGCTCGTCCTGGTTGTAATGAAAGTCACCGCCACGCGGGCGAATCATGCACATCACTCGCGCGTCATGCTCGTGAGCATAGCCGACCGTAGCGCTGATAACGCCAGCCGAGGGCGTGGTACCACCGACGGCAAGGTTGTCGCACAGCTCGACGCACCTTGCACCGGCATCGATAGCCGCCGGCACCCGCTCAAAGTTCTCGGCACAAAACTCGTACAGCATAGATAGACCCCCAAAGACAGCAGATGTTTTCCGACGGGCATTGTCACACATCCCCATGAAGTTGCGGTGGAATAGGGACTCTTTTGGCCTCTGGAGCCCGTATTCAGTCCCTATTTCACCGCAACTAAAAAGGGGCGCTGACTGAGATAGTCAGCGCCCCTTTTGTTAGGTGGGTTAGCCTCCGAGGTAGGCTTTGCGGACGTTATCGTCGTGCAGGAGCTCTTGGCCGGTGCCGGTCATGGTGATCTTGCCGGTCTCGAGCACGTAGCCGCGTGTGGCGATGGAAAGAGCCATCTGTGCGTTTTGCTCGACCAGAAGCACCGTGGTGCCGGCCTTATGCAAATCCTCGACAATCTGGAAGATCTGCTCAATCAGAATCGGCGCCAGGCCCATGGAAGGTTCGTCGAGCATGAGCAGCTTGGGGTTGCTCATAAGGGCGCGGCCCATAACGAGCATCTGCTGCTCGCCGCCCGAAAGGGTGCCGGCGACCTGACGACGGCGCTCCTTCAGGCGCGGGAACTGCTCGTAGACGCGCTCAAGGCCCGGAGCCACCGTGGACTTGGGTTGCGTATAGGCGCCCATCTCCAGGTTCTCCTCAACCGTCATCTGCAAAAAGGCGCGACGTCCCTCGGGAACCTGAGCCAGTCCCTTACCAACCAGCTTATCAGCGGGCGTATGGGTAATGTCCTCGCCCATAAACTTGATGGAGCCGGTCTTGGAGCGCAGCAGGCCCGAGACGGTCTTGAGCGTTGTGGACTTGCCAGCGCCGTTCGCGCCGATCAGAGCCACGATCTCGCCCTCGTTAACGTTAAAGGAGATGTCCTTGATGGCGTGGATGGCGCCGTACCAGACGTTGATGTTGTAGACGGAAAGCATCGGCTCTGCCATTTAGTTCTCCCCCTTATCTTGCTTGCCCAGATATGCCTCGATAACGGCATCGTTGTTCTGGATCTCCTCGGCCGTACCCTTGGCGATAACCTTGCCAAAGTTAAGCACGCAGATGCCCTCGCAGATGTTCATAACGAGCGACATATCATGCTCGATAAGCATGATGGCGATGCCGAAGGTGTCGCGGATCTTGACGATGTTCTCCATGAGCTCCGCGGTCTCGGACGGGTTCATGCCGGCGGCAGGCTCGTCGAGCAACAGCAGCTTGGGGTTGGTGGCAAGCGCGCGGACGATCTCCAGACGACGCTGAGCGCCGTAAGGCAGCGAGCCGGCCTGTTCATTTGCCAGGTGCTCCATGTCAAAAATGGACAGCAGCTCCATGGCGCGCTCGTGGGCGGCCTTCTCGTGCTTCCAATACGTCGGCAGGCGCAGCACGCCCTCAAAGCCGGAGTAGCGCTCCTGATTGTGCAGACCGACCTTGACGTTATCCTCCACCGTCATGGTATTGAACAGGCGAATGTTCTGGAAGGTACGGGCAATACCCATGCGGTTGACCTGATAGACCGACTTGCCCGAGGTGTCCTCACCATCGAGCAGGATGGTGCCATGCGTGGGCTGGTACACCTTGGTGAGCAGGTTGAAGACCGTGGTCTTGCCGGCACCGTTGGGGCCGATGAGACCGGCGATCTCGGTCTTGCCGATGGTTAGGCTAAAGTCGTCGACCGCCTTGAGGCCGCCAAACTCAATGCCCAGGTGGATGCACTCGAGCGCCGGGCGCTGGCCCAGGTCGCGGTCGGGGACAATGGCGCCAGAAGGATACGGGACCATCTTGCCCTTGTTGAACTCAAACTTACTGGGCATCGGCTGCCACCTCCTTCTTGGGAGCAAAGCGATCCTTAATGCGTGCGAAGAACGCCTTGAGCTGCGGGTTGTTGGTAAAGATCATGACCAGAATCAGCACGATGGCGTAGATGAGCATGCGGTAGTCCGAGAACTGACGGAGCAGCTCGGGAAGCACCGTGAGCAACGCCGCCGCGATGACGGAGCCGCGCATATTGCCCAGACCACCCAGGACCACGAACACCAGGATGAGGATGGACGTGTTGAAGTCAAACTTAGTGGCGGAAAGCTGCGAGAAGTTACCGCCGAAGAGAGCTCCGGCAGCACCGGCAAGGGCAGCGGAAACCACGAAGGCGATCATGCGGTATTCGGTGACGGAGATGCCTACCGACTCGGCTGCAATCTTGTTATCGCGCACGGCCATAATGGCACGGCCGGTACGGCTGCGAACCAGGTTGAGCACGATCACGAGTGCGACCATGACCAGGATGGCACCGGCGAGGAAGGTCGAGTACGTCGACACGCCCGAGGCGCCCTGGGCGCCCTTGATGATGGCGGTACCGTCCTCGAGCAGATGCAGGTCGTCGATCGTAGAGTTGCCCGTGATGTTAAAGATCACGTGCAGGCCGCGGGAGTCGACACCCACAATGAGGCAGGTGACGATCTCTTTGATGATCTCGCCAAAGGCCAGCGTCACGATAGCCAGGTAATCGCCGCTCAGGCGCAGGACCGGGATACCGATCAAGAAGCCCAAGATGGCAGCGGCGATAGCGCCGACCACAATGCTGATGATAAGGCGCACCGGATCGGAGGGAACGGCGCTCTCGAGGGCGACCGCGGTGACGATGCCCGTGTAGGCACCGACACTCATAAAGCCCGCATGGCCCAGCGACAAGTCGCCCGCGATGCCGACGACGAGGTTAAGGGAGATGGCCATGACGATATAGGCCGTGATGGGAACCAGCTGACCGGCGATCATGCGCGGAATCATATGGTTGGACTGCATAAAGAACACGATGGCGAACGCCACAAGGCACATGGCGTACGTAACAAAGTCGTGACGCGTCTGCTTGTCTTTAAGAAACTTCATAACGCTCACCTACACCTTCTCGGGGACGTACTTGCCCAAGAGGCCGGCAGGCTTGACGAGCAGGACGATGATCAAAACACCAAAGACGATGGAGTTGGCAAGGCTCGTGGAAATGTAAGCCTGCGCCATCGCCTCGATGATGCCGATGAGAATGCCACCGACAAAGGCGCCGGGGATGGAGCCGATGCCACCGAAGACGGCGGCGTCGAAGGCCTTGATGCCAGGCATGGCGCCCGTGGTGGGTTGCAGGACCGGCGAGTAGGAGCACAGGAGCACACCGGCGATGGCGGCAAGGGCGGAGCCGATGGCAAACGTCATCGAGATGGTACGGTTGACGTTGATGCCCATGAGCTGAGCGGCGGCTTTGTCCTCGGACACGGCGCGCATGGCTTTGCCCATCTTGGTCTTACCTGTAAAGAACATCAGGCCGGCCATGATAACCAGGCAGGCGACGATGGTGACGAGCGAGACGGCGCTTACGTTAAACTTGGCCAAGAACTCCGGCACCGGGAAGGTGACGAGCGAAGTAAAGTTCTTGGGCGTGGCGCCCCACAGAAGCTGCGCGGCGTTCTGCAGGAAGTAAGACACGCCGATGGCCGTGATCAGAACGGCCAGCGGGCCCGCCTGACGCAGCGGCTTGTATGCCAGACCCTCGATGAGAACACCGAGAACGGTACAGACCACACAAGAGAGAATTACAGATGCCCAGCCCGGGAGGCCGAGATACGACGTGGCGCAGAACGAGACATAGGCACCGACCATGATAACGTCGCCGTGAGCGAAGTTCAGCATCTTGGCGATGCCATAGACCATGGTGTAGCCCAACGCGATGATGGCGTAGACGCTGCCCATGGACAGGCCGTTGACCAGGTATTGGATAAAGACCGTCATGTTCCACATCCCCCTTTCGAATAGGTTTCCAGTTGATGTATGAAACAGGGACGTTACATCGTCCCTAGATACCAAGCAAGCAGGGAAGGCCAAAACCTCCCCTGCTTGGGATCAAAACCGCTCTATGTAAGGCGGCCAATTAGGCCTGTACGTACTTGCCGTCGGTGATGACGTACGCCGTGGGCTCCTTCTGGACCTGACCCTTATCGTTCCAGGTGAGCTTGCCGGTCAGGCCGTCAACGGTAATGTTGCGCATAGCCTCGGGAAGCTTCTCGGCAACCTCGGTGGGATCGGCGTCGACACCCAGGCCGGCCTCCTTGAGAGCCTCGACCACAGCATGCACGCCGTCGTAGGCGTCGGCGGCAAACTGGTCGGGGGTATCGCCGTACTTATCTTTGTAAGCGTTGACGAAGTCGGCGTTCTTCTCGTCGTCGGCGGAAAACGGGGTCATGAGCAGCAGACCCTCGGCAAGAGAGGTATCGAAGCCCTCAACGCCCAGGATGCCGTCCATGCCGTCGCAGCCCATCATCTTGACGTCGTAGCCCATGTCCTTGGCGTTCTTGAGCAGGACGGACGCCGGCGTGTAGTAGATCGGCGCAAAGATCATGGTGGCGCCGGCCTGCTTGGCCTTGGTCAGCTGGTTGGTAAAGCTCGTAGCGGAGTCGTCCTTAAAGGTCTCCTCGTCGACAATCTCGAGCTTGGACTCAGCGGCCTGGGCCTTAAAGGAATCTGCGATGCCCGAAGAATAGGCGTCGCCGGAGTTATAGAACAGCACGAACTTCTCGTCCGCATACTTCTGCGCCAGGAACTTGGCAGCGTTGACACCCTGGTTGGGGTCGGTGAAGCAAACCTGGAAGACGCAATCCTTGCCGTCGGTGACGTCCTCGGAGGACGCGGACGGGGTGATCATGAACGTCTTGGGGTCGTTACCGCACTCTGCGGCAACGGCAACCGACGCACCCGTGGTGGTCGGACCGACGAGGGCCTGCATGCCCCAGTCGAGCAGGGTGTTGAAGGCGTTGACGGCCTTCTCGCCATCGGCCTGGTCGTCCTCGGCCTTGCTGGCAAGCGGCAGCTCCTTGGTCGAGAAATCCTTGCAGCCAAGCTCGACAGCCTGTGTAACGGACTTGCCGTAGGACGCGTTGGCACCGGTCAGCGGGCCGATGGTACCGATCTTAAACGAAGCGTCGCTCGAAGCGGAACCGCTGTCGCCGCCGTTGGAGGAGCAACCAGCTAGAATGGACATCGCCCCCAGACCTGCTGCGCTCGCGATAACGCTCCTGCGATTCATAACAGGGTTCAATGACTTACCGGTGAGGCTCGACATGCGGCTCTCCTCTCAAATCTCGTCGGGTTTCGGTTACCCGACAGGCCATCCTTCGCCGTGTTCGGCGTTCGCAAAATACTAGACGCTTTAGTTAAGGAAAGTGATGATTATTTCAACTTTTCTTTGGATTTGTTCATTTATCCATAATTCTGCGTATTTCTATTATTTTATGCAGTATTGCCACTTTATTATGTAAAAGTAATGTTTCCGTTCTGTTACAGGCGTCCTTGCCCTGAATAAAACGGCCCCACCGGTGTCGTTATATGCACTTAGGCGGCGATGTACTTGCCATCCTGAATCACATAGGCCGTAGCGGGCTTTTCAACCTGGCCCTTATCATTCCACGTCAGCTCGCCCGTCAGGCCCTCGATCTTGATCTTGCGCATGGCACGGGCAAGATCGTCGGCAATTTCGGCACCGTCGGCCGAAATGTCAATCCCCGCCCTATCGATAGCCTCGGCGATGGCGTGGACGCAATCGTAAGCGTCGGCGGCAAACTGGTTGGGCGTCTCGTCGTAGGCATCCTTATAGGCCTTGACGAAGTCGGCATTCTTCTCATCGTCAGCCGAAAACGGGGTCATGAGCATATCGTCGGCGATCTCGCCCGAGACGGCGACGGCGGCACCAGTCGTGACGGGGCCGACGAGCGCCTGCATGCCCCAGTCGCACAGGGCAAACCTTATGGTGCAAACGTTGACAGTTTGTTACGGAAGTTCGTTTGTAGCAAGCGTGTTTCCAATGTTTCCGCAGCGTTTCGGGGGTGCCGTTTTGTGCGACTCCTGTTGCCTAGCGAGCACGCGCCCTCGGTTCACGCTAGAATGCACTCAACCTTTAAGCGGTTAATCCATCCATAAGATGCACGAAGGAGCTATCTATGAGCGAACCCCTGCGCACCGTGAACGTCGGCCTCATCGGTCTGGGAACCGTCGGCGGCGGCGTGGCCCGTCTGATCAAGAGCCACCACGATGAGTACCTGGCCGCCTACGGCATCGACCTTAAGCTGACCCGCGCCTGCGCGCTTGCCTGGGAGCAGGCCGAAGCCGCCGGTATTGAGCGCGAGGCCTTTACGAGCGACTGGCACGACGTCGTCACCGACCCCGCCGTCGATATCGTCGTCGAGCTCATCGGCGGCGAGCACCCCGCGACCGAAATCTTCACCACCGCCTTCGAGAACGGCAAGCACGTCGTCTCTGCCAACAAGGCCCTGCTGGGCCGTCATGTCGAGACGCTCGCCGAGAAGGCGCGCGCGTGCGGCGTGCAGATTAAGTGCGAGGCCAGCTGCGGCGGTGGCATCCCCATTGTCAGCACGCTCGAGCACGACCTGGTGGGCAACAAGATCCTGACCATCGCTGGCATTCTCAACGGCACCACCAACTACATCCTGTCGCGCATGGACGCCGAGGGCGCCGATTACGCTGACGTGCTCGCCGACGCCCAGGCAAAGGGCTATGCCGAGGCCGACCCGTCCGCCGACGTCGACGGCTTCGACGCCGCCAGCAAGACGGCAATCCTCGCTTCCATCGGCTTTGGCACCCGCGTGACCACCGACGATGTCTACCAGCAGGGTATCCGTACCATCGGCGCCGAGGACATTGCCCAGGCCCGCGAGCTCGGCTACACCATCAAGCTGCTGGGGATCGCACGCAACACCGACGCCGGCGTCGACGTCCGCGTGCATCCCACGCTCATCCCGGCAGACCATATGCTCGCCAAGGTCAACGGCGCCATGAACGCCGTCTACGTGGTGGGTGACGCCGTGGGCGAAACCATGTTCTACGGTGCCGGCGCAGGCTCCTTCCCCACCGCGAGCGCCGTCGTGGGCGATATCCTGTCGCTCTCCGAGCAGATCAGCCGCGGCGTGGCTCCGCTGCCCGAGATTGAGCCCTATGGTCACAACCTCGCCTTTAAGCCCATGGACGAGCTCCAGACCAAGTACTATGTGCGCCTGAAGGTCGCCGACCGCGTGGGTGCCCTGTCCGAGACGGTCGACATCTTTGCCAAGCACAACATCTCGATCTCGCTCATCAACCAGGTCGAGGACGGCAAGTCGGGCGTCAGCGATGCCTGCTCGGTCATCTTCCTGACGCACCGCGCACTCGAGAAGGACGTCCAGGCTGCCGCCGCCGAGCTTGCCAGTGTCGACTGCGTGGCCGAGGTCGCCAACGTCCTGCGTATCGAGGACGTCGAGGCCTGGACCGAAGGTGTTATGGCCAACTAATCCAACGCTTGCCTAGCAATACACGCTTTGAGGGCTCCCGTCCGATGTGGGATGGGAGCCTTTTTGTCTCCTGCCCTAAGCACAACGACAGGGCACATTTGCGCGAGCCGCTCATCGGTAACGCGGGCTACCGTTCACCGATATGCAAACACGGCCGATTCCGGTTACGGCTACGCTGTGCTGCGAATGTCCGCCCGCGATGAGAGGAAATACCATGTTGCTCGAGGGCAAGAAAGCAATCATCACCGGAGGCACGCGCGGTATCGGCTATGCCATCGCCTGCCGTTTTATCGAGGAGGGCGCCTCCGTCACTGTCTTTGGCTCGCGTCAAGAGACCGCCGATGCGGCCGTTGAGAAGCTGACAGCCGCCTATCCCGACGCCAAGGTCTGGGGCCGCTCCTGCGACCTCACCTCACTCGAAGCCGTGACCGAGGCCTTTACCCAGGCTGCATCCGACATGGGCGGCTTGGACACGGTCGTCAACAATGCCGGTATCTCCCAGCGTTCACCCCTCTTGGACTACACGGCCGAGGAGTTCGCAAAGGTCATGGACCTTAACGTCGTCGCCGTCTTTAATGGCCACCAGGCTGCCGCCAAGATCATGACCGAGGCCGGCCACGGCGGCACCATCACTACCACAAGCTCGATGGTCGCCAAGTACGGCCAGCCCTCCGGCGTCGGTTACCCCACGTCCAAGTTTGCCGTCAACGGTATGGTCCAGTCACTCTCGCGCGAGCTCGCCCCTATGGGTATTCGCGTCAACGCCGTTGCCCCTGGCGTGACTAAGACTGACATGGTCGCCAACCTGCCCGAAGAGGTCATCAAACCCATCATCGCCACTATCCCTCTCGGCCGCATGGGTGAGCCCGAGGACGTCGCCAACGCCTTCGTTTTCCTAGCGAGCGACATGTCCTCCTATGTCACGGGCGCCGTGCTCCCCGTCGACGGAGCCGCCCGCTCTTAAGGGACCACAAGCCTCAGCTCCCAGCCTCAACATAGTCCAACAAAGAAGGCGCGCCGTCTGCATCAACTGCAGGCAGCACGCCTTCTTCTGTTTGAAAGGGAAGCTGCGTCCCGGTATTTCAGCTCAGAACGGGACATGGTTTCCCCCCAGACCCCCTTGCGGAAACTGCGTCCCGTTTCGAACGCCGATTCTGGGATACCGTTTCCGCAACAGGCCTTTCGCAGAAACTACATCCCACTCTGGACGTCCATTACGGGACACAGTTTCCCGAAGGGCGGTTGAGCCATGCCATCCTGATCAAAACGCGACCGCATAGCACCCTAAGATAACCAGCTTTCATGCTGGAGCAAACGCATCAGGCGGCGCGACCGCTCGCCGACATGCAATTTGTTGCACAGTAAAATCGGCTAGTGGCACCCTTATCCTTAATTTAGCGAATAAGGTCAAGGAAGGGAGAATGTCATGCCAAGACGGCAAACACCGCTCGAGGTCATGTTCTCCCTGTTCAAGACTTCGTTTACCCTGAGCCATCGCGCACTTGCTGAACTGTTACTATCCGATCTGCCGTTAACAAATGGACAGCCTACCGCCCAAATGGCACAGGACACCAGCTGGCTTTCGCGCACGATTGTGCACTCGCAGCCGGGCTCCCTAGAAGATCGCTACTTTGCCGACTGGTCCTGCGCATCGAATCAAATCCTGCACAAGCTACAGGAAAAAGGGTATTCGAACGCCGACATCTATACCATGATTGCGGCAGCGACTGACGCGATGGCTCAAGCGCTCAGTACCTGTGGGCGTAATGGGCTCCTTTACCGGAACGCCGTCTCGCGCCTCGTCAGCTACCAGCCAGACAAAGATTACAGGGCTCTTATCTCAATCGCGCTCGTTGTTTCGACCGCCTGTTGGTGCGATCCGGCCCGCGCTATCGCGTACATCCGGAACCGCTTTGAATTAGCAGAGAACGTCAGGTCGTTTACCCCCTCAAGCATTTCTTTCTGTCCATGCGATTTAAAACAAACAGGCACCGAACATGCGATCGGCCTTATCAGGATCGACAACGAACTCGTCGTCGGCGGCCCTTATGTCATTGAGCCTTCTGTCATGGGCTCCATCATCGGAGCGCTCGCACTCGAAGACAGCGCTGTCACCGATGTTGGGCTGGATGTCTCCGCCAGGCATCTCCGTATCTTCGCCGAGAACAATGCTTGGTACGCACAAGATCTCGGTTCGACCAACGGCACGTATCTGATTCGAGCAGCCGATAACAGCGAACTTGACATCAGCTCCGGCGCACCCGCCCAGCTGTACCCCGGCGACATCCTGCGCCTGGGTCTCAGCACTACTTTTGCCGTCGTAGCAACGACGGCCATCCTAGCAAATCCGCATTACTAACCATGGAAGTAGGAGGACTATGAGCATCACGGATGTCATCACATATGAGGGCAATAACCAAACTTTTATCTGGAAACACCCCTCAGAAGATTTCAATACAGGTTCGCAACTCATTGTCCACGAGACCCAAGAAGCAATTTTCTTCCTTAATGGACAGGCCCTGGATTCGTTTGGACCGGGCAGGCATGAACTTGAGACTCAAAATCTACCGCTACTGAACGGCATTTCGAAGATAACAACCGGTGGCGTCAGCCCCTTTCACTCAGAGATCTACTTCGTTAACCTCATCGAGCAGATGGGCATCCGCTGGGGAACCAATTCCAAGATTCAGTTCATGGAACCGACTTATGGATTTCCGCTTTCGCTCGGGGCATCAGGAGAGATGGCTCTTGCTGTAAAAGAGCCCCGCAGGCTTCTTCTCAAACTTGTTGGAACCGAAGCCTTGCTCTCCCAGGACAAGTTGATCAGTTATTTCAAAGCTTTCCTGCAAACTCGCATAAAAACTCATCTTGCACAAGTAATTACCGAACAAAAACTCTCCATTTTCGAACTTGATACACACCTGGAAGAGTTATCTGGCTCGCTTAAGAACAAGCTGCTTCCCGACTTTGCCGCATACGGTCTCTCGTTAACGCAAATGCTGGTCACCGCCATCGTCAAGCCCGAAGGCGACCCGATATACGAGAAGTTTAAGGATCTCCATTTCAAGCAATATGCCGACGTACGCGAGGCGCAGATAAAGCAGCAAGTCAGCGTTATCGAACAAGAAACCGCGGCGCAGCGAACCGTAATCTCCGCAAAAGCACGCGCAGAGAAACGGCAAATCGAAGGCTATACCTATCAACAGGAACGCAGCTTCGATGTTGCCGAAAAGATGGCCCAAAACGAAGCGGTTGGCGAATATGCAAACATGGGAATCGGCCTAGGCGTAATGGCCGGTGTTGGTGGGACCATGGGGTCAGTTATGACCGATGCACTCTCACAAGCGACCAGCACGTCCGCGACGCAGCCCATCCCAACGGATACCAATTCGCCGCAAAGTGCTGCAAAGTTCTGTTCCGAGTGTGGATATCGCTTCTCTGGAACCGAGAAGTTCTGTCCCGAGTGCGGAGCACGGAGGTCATAATGAAGAACACGCAGGCATATGTTGCAGCAACCCCCGTAGCCCTCTTCATAGTTATCGAAAGCGTGGCCGTACTTTTATTTGGACCCTCAACTACCTTTTGGATTGAGAGCGCATTCTCTTTGGTTGCGCTCTCCTTGTTGGTCGCAGTCCTCCTTCATGACCCCGTAAAGAAACTAAAGCTGCTTGGTATTTCCAAGACAGTTCTCATGGGGGCTTCATTTGCAATCCAGCTGACCCTAGTTCTTTTCGGAGCAGCGCTAAAGACCGATGCGTTGTCCGTTCTTTCGGGTTTCAGCATCCTTTTACTTGGCACGTCAGTAATTACGTTGTGTGCAGCAAATGCATCCGAGAGTCAAACCTCAGATGTCGAGGAACATGTCTCGACACTTACCAATTCAATGAAATCAAACAAAATCAAACTCGAACTGCTCCTAGAAGAAGCACCTAGCGATCTGAAACCGGCAATCGCAGACGTTCTGGAAACTATGCGCTACGCAAACCCCGTTTTAGATAAAACTGGAAACCGGCCCCTTTCAAATTTGATACCTATCGCTATCGAAAATCTCGACAAAGCGGTGAAAGCAAATTCGCTCCCCGACGCCCAAGATACTTGTAAGCGACTAAAAGCATATATCCGTCAGCAGGAAATCATAAATAAGCGCTAAAGGAAGCCGGGTATGGGAACCAATAAATCACACGTCAATGAAAACTATCAACACTCCTGCAACAGCACTAAATTCAAACTCGAGGGTTATCGAGCCCCTCTATCAGATTGCTTTACGCCAGACGAGCTATCAGAGCTATTTCGGTTCTACGTTTTGCAAGCACCCATCGCAAAAGATAAGACCGCTTTGTCGACGCAGCGAACGTTGACGTCTTTAGGTTGGAACGGACCCTCCATCAAGATACTAGAGAGAAAGCTATTAAAGGAGTCCGGGATAACCTCTTTCATTTTCATAGGAAGCCAGACCATTGATGGAACTCTGGAGAACATGGCCCTAGATAAAGAAATATGCGCCGAACACCCAAGAGCGGTCCTACACAAGGATGTCAAACTAACGCTCCGAGAGGACAACTCCATCGAGCGCCGCAGCGGTGATGAAAACAGAATGCAGTGCCTATTTCGCCATCTTCGAAATGGGATTGCACACGGACAGACATATCTGTTTCCAACCGGTTTGGTGCTAATCGAAGATCGCGACGGCAAAAGAATTACTGCCCGGATTCTCATTCGCAAAGAAACGCTTCTTGCATGGATATATATCGTTGAAAAGAAAGAGGTCTAGCTTCATGAAAGCCCTGAAATGTGAACTTTGCGGCGGTACCGAAATCGTCAAAGATGGGGATTTCTTCGTCTGTCAAAACTGCGGTATGAAATATACGCTCGAGTCCGCAAAGAAAATGATGGTTGAAGGCGTTGTTCAAATCGAAGGCACGGTGAAAACAGACAAGACGGCCGATGCAGAAAGGCTGCTCACGTTGGCCAAAACTGCATGCAAAACCAGAAACTTCTGCGAAGCCGAACGATATGCGAACAAGGTGTTAGAGATTGATTTGGACAACATTGATGCTTGGGCAATTAAGTCAATAGCAATCGACTGGCAACTGACAATTAAAAACAATCGCCTTCGCGAATCTTCGGACTGTTTTCTCAAAACCTTTCAACTGCTTCCAAATGAAGTAAAAACCTGTGAAGGCCTAATTCATGCGTGGAGCGTCATCAAAAGTCTAAAACTGCACCTCGATGATATTATCGAAGCAGTTAGCTCCTTGTATGCCAAGCCAATAATCAACACACCATCAGATGATAATCTCGCGTTGATTGCAGGCACGCTGGCATCCCATCTCGAAATAAGAAAAAGCCAATGGGAAGCAATCGGCAAACTTTCCTTTACTTTTTGCAAAGCAAAGAAAGAAATGCTCAAGTCTCCGGATATTTCCGACAGCCAACGCCACGCTTTAAATGATACAGACATGGAGAAGTACCTCTTTACTGAAGAGATACCACGAATGTATTTTACGGCAGCAAACATCATCGACAGCTCTGTAGTAGACGGTGTAACCAAATGGCGAGACAAGTGGGAAAACAACAACATTTTTGATTACTTTCTTGACGGCAGCGGCGTCGACCGGTCCGCAGAAGAGGACGCTTTCGACATGTGCACGCTCGTATACAATCGATATGAATTAGCGTTGAGAACCGCGATTAAATTCTTAGAGACAGAGACTGAGGGCCATTCGATTACAGGTCTTATCTTGGCACCCGAGTTATTGTTCAATGTGTGGTCAAACTTATGTGTAATTGAAGAGTTGAACATAGGACATAAAACCTATACGAGAGCCCACGGCGCATATGTGTCAAATAGCGTGAAGGAAGGCTTTTCACTAAATGCCGAGGCGATCACGTTACGAAAGGAACGCCTCAAAGAGGACATGGCAAAGCGTGACGAATACGACTCCGAGAAGAAGAAGGAACGTGAGCGCGCTGAAAAAGAAGCAGGGCTCCAAGCCAAATACTGGTTAGATAATCCTGTTAAAAAGACGCAAAAACAAGCGCTCGAAGATGAATTTGACCGGCTGGGGAACGAACTTCGAGAGCTTAAGAGCAGACGTTCCTTTTTCAGCCCGTTCGAATTCAAGGCAAAACGAGAATGTGATGCAAAAATCGAACAGGCTCGCGAGCGCAGGCGGGAAATCAAGAACTCTCTGAAGGCCTTAGACGATGAACTCCTGGCGTATGTGACAAACGAAATTGAATCATAGCTTTCACCGCTTGCCGCAACAGTCCATTGGCAACCTCAAAGGCGCCTCAATGGGATAAGAGCGATTTCACACCATGGAGGAATGGCGGGCAAACGCTCGGAGTGTTCATTTGTCTGATAACCGATGTTCACTCTAGCCCGAGCAGATTAAGTCCCGCCACCGTCATCTTGCACACGAGCGGCCTTGCGGACACTTTTTCTAAATATCCGGCAGCGATTAGGCTCGACAATGACCTACTCGCTGTCGGCTTTGTCACATCGAGATAGCCCGACACACCATCAAGCGTAGATTCGCCAAAGGCACCGAAGATATGCATCTGTGCCGCATAAAACAGAATATCTTTTGCCCTTTCGGTAAACGTATCGTCGAGCTCATCGATCGCCCGCTTGAGATCATCGAGTTGTACGCGCTTTTCGGCCAAATCGCTCAGAACGGCATCTTGCGCTTGCTCGACCAAATCAAGAATCATTGCAACAAACGGAGTAGCCTCGCTACCGTTAAGGGGCCTCTCCACCACGTCAAACGCCTTGTAATATGCGGTTTTATTCTCAGCAATCGTCCTAGAGAGCGACAACACCGTAGGCTGCGACAACGTCTCGTTCAGGCTCAACGCGAGAAGGTACCTCCCCGTTCTCCCGTTACCGTCATAGAAGGGGTGAATATACTCAAAGAGAAAATGGCAGATTGAGGCTGCATAGAGGCTTGGGACATCTTCGCGATTGCCCAACTCTATCATCTTGCCAAGGAGGTCAATGATTTCGGGCTCCGAGGAAACACCCTGATGGAGAATCTTGCCCCGACTGTTCTCAATCACAACGGGGCCCAAACGGAACATCTTGCCATCCGGACGGTCCTTCGGGTCAAGCACGCCCTTAGTGACGGCATCGAAAATCTCGCGGATATCCTCGGGTTTGCCGGGACGACTTGAACCATCCACCAGCTGAAGGTAGAGGCGAGCGAATTCAATAAAAGGAGTGTGCTCCTTTTCGGCGGCACCGCAAAGTTCGGCCGCAGCATCCTCCGCAGACTCCAGCGCCGCTTCAATCTGGCGCCGCGTGCTGTGCACACCCTCCATCTCGTTGCTGAAAACAACCTCCTCAAGCACCAGCGAACGAATCGAGGCCCCCAAAGCCACATAAGGCAAGCTGTTCCACAGGTTGGAAATCTTTCGCTCTTTTCTGAGGATCCGCTCGCTAGCAACGGACAGGTTCAAAGGAACACAAGCGAACAGTTCACCATGCTCAAGGTGAATTCCAGTCCGCACCGTGCCGTCGGCAGTAAGGCGCTCGCGCAGCAGCTCGTCATGGCAAGCATAACGATCGGAGCTTGGATCTGCATAAAAGAGTTTTTCGAGCGTCTTGTACGCCATCGCTTCATCGCTCCTTTGAAATCAAATAGCTAAATCGTCTTTCATTATTTCGAATATATCCGATATTTGCAATTAAGACTCAAGAAATGCATTGTCTAATTTCAGAATTTGAAGTATTGGCAATTAATGTTTCCTAATCTACATAGCGAGCTAATTTCAAGCCTCAGCAGAGCTTTATGCAAGAGGCGCTGCCTGCATCAACCGCAGGCAGCGCGCTTTCTCTTGTTATGAAAGGGAAACTATGTCCCAGTATTTCGGATCAGAACGGGGCACGGTTTTCCCCAGGACCTCCTTGCGGAAACTGCGTCCCGTTTTGAACGCCGATTCTGGGATACCGTTTCCGCAACGGGTCTCTCGCGGAAACTGCATCCCACTCTGAGCGCCCATTCCGGGACACAGTTTCCCAACGGCCCCCGTTTCGGAAACCACATCCCGTTCCGAGCCTTCAAAGCGGGACGCGGCTTCCCCGAGAGAGTATCGACTACTTGCCGTCGTCGTCCTCGGCTTCTTCTCTTGCATAGAGCTCCAGCATGCGGCGGCGGTATTCGCGCACGGCGAGCTTAGCGCGCTCCAGGCGGCGGCGCTCACGCGGAGTCAGCTTGGACGGGTCGATCTCGTCGCCATAGGTCTTCTCGGCCAGCAAATGGGCGGCGTCCACGATACGGGCATCGATGTGTCCGCTTGCCGCCTCGGTCGAGAGGCGGTCGGCAATGGAATCAAGGGTAGGTATGCCGTCGAGCGAACGCCCATGGCCATGCGAGGTCAAAAGCTCGTGCTCTCGTGCGAGCAGGCTCGCCAGGTCGTGATGGGCGCGCAGAATATCGAGCGCGTCGGAAGGATGCTCGGCAACTTCTGCCACGGCAGCGACCGGTGCGGCGTCGACCACGCGGTAGAAGAGCTGCGCGAGCAGCGGCATCAAGAACACCGTGATGGCACCGGCGGCAACCATGACCGACGCAATATCTTGCGACAGCGCGCCCGCGTTGACGGCAACGCTCGTCACGGCAACGATGATCGGCAGCGCCGTGGTGCAGTAGAGCGCCACGGTAATGCGGCCATACGCCGACACATCGCGCGTCGCAGGACAAATACCCATAGAGATGAGGATGGGCACGGCGCGAATAATCAGCAACGCCACGATAAAGCCCGCGAGCAAGCCTGGACGCGACGCCACGGCCGTCAGGTCGATCTTTGCGCCCGATACGGTAAAGAACACCGGAATCAAAAAGCCGTAGGCCAGGCCGTCGAGCTTGGTCTCGAGCGTATGGTTGCCCTCGGGGATGATATAGCGCAGGACAAAGCCGGCGGCAAAAGAACCCAACACGATGTCGAGATCAAAGACGGCCGAGAACGCCACGAGCGTGACCAAGATGAGCACCGTCAGGCGCACGAAGGTCTGCGACGTGGTATCGGCGCGTTCCTCGACAAACGCAAAGAAGCGGCTGCCGACGCGCTTGGAGCGGCTCGGGACCACGGCCAGCAACACACAAACCACCGCAAACAAGCCAAGGATTACGAGCGTTTGTATGCCAGTGCGGGCAGACAACAGCACCGACATGGCGAGCACGGGACCGAGCTCGCCCCAAGTGCCATACGCGAGAATCGAGTCGCCCACGCGCGTTCCGGCAAGTGAACGCTCACGCATAATGGGCACGAGCGTGCCGAGCGCCGTCGAAGTGAGGGCAAGCGTCACAGCGATACCGTCGAAATGGCTGACCGAGAACCACGGAGTAAAGCGCACGGCAAGCCAGGCGATACCAAACGTGACGACCCACGTCGCCAAGCCGTAGCGCCCCTCGACGCCCGTGATGCTCTTGGGGTCGATCTCAAAGCCGGCGAGCAGGAACAAAAAGGCCAGACCGAGCTCGGACACAAGCGAGACCTCGGCATCTACATGGATAATGTCGAGCATATGGGGTCCCAGCACCGCGCCGAACACGAGCAAAAAGACCGTTTCGGGAATGGGTTTTCCGGGAATCGCCGAGGCGATGAAGGGGCTTGCAAAGGCCACGAGCGCGATGATGGCGAGTGAAACGAATGCCATGTGATGCCTTTCTCTTGTTTGCGCTTCACTGTAGCACCCTCGCCGTCCTCAACGCGCCGCGAGCTGTCGTATCATAGTGAGGTTTACAAACATGTGGCTCAAGGCGACCGCAGGGCAGACCCCGCAAACCGACCGCTGCCGCATACCGTACCGTACGCCCAACCGATCAGGAAGGCAGGAACCAATGGTCTCTCGTATCTACGTGGAGAAGAAACCCGGGTTCGACGTCGAGGCTCAGCAGCTCAAGGGCGAGCTGACCGAGATTCTCGGCATCAAGGGCATCGAGGCCCTGAGGATCATCAACCGCTACGACGTCGAGGGCATCGACGAGGAGCTTTTCCGCTCCTGCGTGCCGACCGTCTTTAGCGAGCCCCAGGTCGATGTGACCTACGACGAGCTCCCCGCAAGCGATGGCGCCGTCTTTGCCGTCGAATTCCTGCCTGGCCAGTTTGACCAGCGCGCCGACTCCGCCAGCGAGTGCGTGCAGCTCATCAGCCAGGGCGAGCGCCCCGCCGTGCGCTCCGCCAAGGTCTATATGATCTCGGGCGCTCTGGACGAGGCCGCCATCGATGCCATCAAGCACTACGTGGTGAACCCCGTCGAGGCGCGCATCGCCTCGCTCGACCTGCCCGAGACGCTGTACATGGAGACCCCCGAGCCCCAGCCCGTCGAGGTGCTCGACGGCTTCCGCGAGCTCGATGAGGCCGGCCTCGCCGCCTTTATTTCCGAGCGCGGTCTTGCCATGGACGAAGCGGACATCGCCTTCTGCCAGCAGTACTTCCGCGACGAGGATCGCGATCCCACCATCACCGAGATCCGCGTGATCGACACCTACTGGTCCGATCACTGCCGCCACACCACCTTCGGCACCGTCCTGGACAACGTGACGATCGACGACGCCGTGGTGCAGCAGGCCTTCGACCGCTACATGGAGATGCGCCACGAGCTCGGTCGCGACGCCAAGCCCGTCTGCCTCATGGACATGGGCACCATCGGCGCCAAGTATCTTAAGAAGACCGGCATCATGACCGATGTCGATGAGTCCGAGGAGATCAACGCCTGCACCGTCAAGGTGAAGGTCGATGTCGACGGCGAGGACCAGGACTGGCTGTTCCTGTTTAAGAACGAGACCCACAACCACCCGACCGAGATCGAGCCCTTCGGCGGTGCCGCCACCTGCGTGGGCGGCGCTATCCGCGACCCGCTCTCGGGCCGCAGCTATGTGTACCAGGCCATGCGCGTCACCGGCGCCGGCGACCCCACCGTCCCGGTTTCCGAGACGCTCGAGGGCAAGCTGCCGCAGCGCAAGCTCGTGACCACCGCTGCCGCCGGCTACTCCAGCTACGGCAACCAGATCGGCCTTGCCACCGGTCAGGTTAATGAACTCTATCACCCCGGTTACGTGGCCAAGCGCATGGAAGTTGGCGCCGTCGTGGGCGCCACCCCGGCAAACCACGTTCGTCGCGAGTGCCCCGCCCCCACCGACAAGATCATCCTGCTGGGCGGCCGCACCGGCCGTGACGGCATCGGTGGCGCTACCGGCTCCTCAAAGACCCAGAACACCGAGTCCATCGAGACCTCGGGTGCCGAGGTCCAGAAGGGCAACGCCCCGGTCGAGCGCAAGCTGCAGCGTCTGTTCCGCCGCGGCGACGCCTGCCGTCTGATCAAGCGCTGCAACGACTTTGGCGCCGGCGGCGTCTCGGTCGCCGTGGGTGAGCTTGCCGACGGCCTGTATGTCGACCTTGATACCGTGACCAAGAAGTACGACGGCCTGGACGGCACCGAGCTCGCTATCTCCGAGTCCCAGGAGCGCATGGCTTGCGCCGTCGCCGACGGTGACGTCGAGGAGTTCATGGGCTACGCCGCCGAGGAGAACCTGGAGGCAACCGTTATCGCCGAGGTTACCGCCGAGCCGCGCATGCGCATGGCCTGGAACGGCGTCGCCATCGTCGACCTGTCCCGCGAGTTCCTCAACTCCAACGGCGCACCCAAGCACCAGGTCGCCCACGTCTGTGCCCGCAGCGTGTGGCAGCCCAGCTGGGCCGGCACCACGCTCGCCGAGCGCATGACCTCGCTCGTCACCGACCTCAACGTCGCTTCCAACAAGGGCCTTTCTGAGCGCTTCGACTCCACCATCGGCGCCGCGACCGTGCTCATGCCCTTTGGCGGCAAGACGCAGCTCACCCCGAGCTCGGCCATGGTCGCCAAGTTCCCCGTGGACGGCGAGACCACCACGGCGAGTGCCATGGCATGGGGCTTCAACCCCTATCTGATGGAGGCCGACCAGTTTGCGGGCGCCTACCTGTCCGTGGTCGAGTCCATTGCCAAGCTCGTTGCCGCCGGCTTTGAGCACAAGCGCGCCTATCTCTCCTTCCAGGAGTACTTCGAGCGTCTGCGCACCGAGGCCGAGCGCTGGGGCAAGCCCACGGCAGCCGTCTTGGGCGCCCTCATGGCCCAAGTCGACCTGGGTGCCGGCGCCATCGGTGGCAAGGATTCCATGAGCGGCTCGTTTGAGGACGAGACCGGCGAGCTCAACGTTCCGCCGACCCTGATCAGCTTCGCTGTCTCCGTAGGCAAGGCGGCCCGCGCCGTCTCCCCCGAGTTCAAGGGCCTGACGCACCGCGTTGTCCGTATCGCCCCCGCCACCTATGGCGAGGACTACCGCCCCGACGCTCAGCAGCTGCTCGCGGCGTTTGACGCCGTCGAGGCGCTCACTGCTACCGGCAACGCCCTGGCCATCTCCACGCCCGGCTACGGCTGCGGCGCCGAGAGCCTCTTTAAGATGTGCGTCGGTAACCAGATCGGTATCGAGCTTGCCGAGGATGTAGACGTAGAGAGCCTCTTCACCCCGCTCTACGGCAGCTTTATCGTCGAGCTCGCCGAGGACGCCGAGCTGCCCGAGGTCGCCGACGGCGTTGTCGTCGAGCCCCTGGGTACCACCGTCGAGGGCTATGTCATCGACACCGGCTCCGAGGTCATCGAGCTCGCCAAGCTCCAGGAGGCCTGGGAGAGCGGCATCGAGGGCGTCTTCGCCTACCGCAGCGCCGGCGAGACCCCCGAGGTCGAGACCATCGACTTCCGCGCCAAGAATATCTACGTGTACGGCGGCGCCATGATCGCCCGCCCGCGCGTGATCATCCCCGTGTTCCCCGGTAACAACTGCGAGTACGATAGCGCCCGCGCCTTCCGTGCCGCCGGTGCCGAGGCCGACACCTTCGTGATCAACAACCTCACGCCCGAGGCCGTCGCCGAGAGCACCCATGAGCTTGCCCGCCGCATTCGTGCAAGCCAGATCGTCATGATCCCCGGCGGCTTCTCGGGCGGCGACGAGCCCGACGGCTCCGCCAAGTTCATCACGGCGTTCTTCCGCGCTCCCGAGGTCACCGAGGCAGTCCGCGACCTGCTCAAGGCCCGCGATGGCCTGATGCTGGGCATCTGCAACGGCTTCCAGGCCCTGATCAAGCTCGGCCTGGTGCCCTACGGCGACATCGTCGACGCCACGCCCGATGCGCCCACGTTGACGTTCAACACCATCGGTCGCCACCAGAGCCGTCTGGTGCGCACCCGCATCTCGTCCAACTTGTCCCCGTGGCTGTCGCAGTGCAGCCTGGACGACCCCTACACCGTCGCCATCAGCCACGGCGAGGGCCGCTTTGTCGCCAATGACGAAGTGCTCGCCCAGCTGATCGCCAACGGCCAGGTCGCCACGCAGTACGTGGGCGAGGACGGCAAGCCCAGCATGGATCTCTCCGTCAACCCCAACGGCTCCGCACTCGCCATCGAGGGCATCACGAGCCCCGACGGCCGCGTCCTGGGCAAGATGGGCCATGCCGAGCGTCGCGGCGACAACCTGTACCGCAACGTGCCCGAGCATGTCCCCGGCGATAAGTTCATGCCGATCTTTGAGAGCGGCGTAGCCTACTTCGCCTAAAGCTTTCCCATCGGGTACAATCCCCTCGGGTAACAACACCCGCCACCGACACATCCGGTGGCGGGTTCTTTTTTTTGCTTCGCGCATGTAGGAAGGACATCATGGAAAGCCGCAAGCCGTATCTCGCCACCCTGCCCGGACTCATCCTGGGCTGTCTTGTTTGCTGTGCACTCTGGGGATCGGCCTTTCCCTGCATCAAGATCGGCTACGGCCTCTTTGGCATCCCGGCACACGACAGCGCTTCGCAGCTGCTCTTTGCAGGTTTACGCTTTACGCTTGCCGGCGTCCTGGTTATCGTTGGGATGAGCGCGGCCCAACGCCGCCCCCTCGTACCGCAAGCGCGCGACATCAAGCCCATCTTTGTCTTGTCGCTCTTCCAGACTATCGGGCAGTACTTCTTTTTCTACCTGGGACTCTCGCGCGCCAGTGCCATGTCGAGCTCCATCATCGAGGCCAGCGCCAACTTCCTCGCAATCCTCTTTGCCGCCCTGGCATTTCGCACCGAGAAGCTCAATACGGCCAAGGTGCTTGGCTGCGTGTTGGGCTTTGCCGGCGTCGCGCTTGTCAACCTTTCGGGCGCAGATGGCACCTTTGGCTTCACGCTCGATGGCGAGGGCTTTATCCTAGCCTCCACTGTCGCGGGCGCTCTTTCGACCTGCCTGATCGGCATCTTCTCGCGCAAGCACGACGGTGTTTTGCTTGCCGGCTGGCAGTTTTTAGTCGGCGGCCTGGTCCTCACCGCCATCGGCTTTTTGATGGGCGGCACATTGTCCCCCACCGAAGTCGCCCCCGCCATCGCGCTCATCATTTATATGGCACTCATTTCCGCCGTCGCGTACTCGCTGTGGTCCCGCCTGCTCGCCGTCAACCCCGTCAGCCGCGTGTCGGTCTTTGGCTTTATGAACCCGGTCTTTGGCGTGCTGTTGAGCGCACTGCTGCTCGGCGAGGGCGCTGGCACGAGCCCCGTTACCGTCATCGTTGCCCTGTTGTTGGTCTGCGGCGGCATCATCATCGTCAACAAACCCAAAAAAGCCTAGCGAGCTCACCTTTTTAGGGAGGGCGTTTGCACACTTTAGCTTAATGGAATACATCGATGAGCTGAGGGCCGCCACGCACGCAAGCGTGCGACCCTTTTCCTAGCGTATCTGGATGCCGGCTTTCTTTTTCTCGGCCTTGACGCGGTAGAGCTCCGCATCGGCAGCGCGAAGTAAGTCTTGCCAGGTATCAACACTATCGCCGACCCGCGCGCAACCGATGGACATCCGCAATGCATACGGCACCTCGGCATGCGCGAGCTCGTCGTTGATTGTCGCGCACAGATGCATGATATCCTGTTCCGCCGCTGCCTTTTGGAGCACCACGAACTCATCGCCACCATAACGCGCGATAAAGCCACCAGACGCCGAGCAGACCTCTTTGAGCGCAGCGGATATTACCTGAAGAGCATGGTCGCCCTCCACATGTCCATAGCGATCGTTAATCAGCTTAAAGCCGTCGGCGTCCATCATAAGCAGATATACATCTTCGGCCTGATCCACATTTGAAAAGAGCGACAGCATATAGGTCTCAAAACGGTTGCGGTTGTTGAGTCCAGTCAACGGGTCAGTCGAGATCAGTTGCTCCTGGCAGATGATATAGAGCAGCAACATGCTAATCATTATGCCGACACAAAGGCCAGGCACCGAGTATACGATCTGAAAGGTACCGCCCACCAGAGCGGGAACCGCAAAAAAGGCGAGGGTGCGATAAATGGCCTTCTTTTGCAGGCTTTCGACTTTTCGAGCCTGAATAAAGGCATGCAAGGACGTATATATGACGTAGCAGTAGCTAACGATAGGCTGAATCATATAAAGCGCTCCGCGACGATATACGCCCCGCGCATCGATATAGAACATAGCGTGCGTCCAGTAGCTGGTAAATGCCAGAACGACCACCAATGCGGTTGGCAACGTTAAAAGTACCACCCTATAGGGCGTGGTCAGGAGCCGTGAGCCCTGCATCGTCTCGGAATAGAAAAACCAAATGAGGCACGCGATGGCGAACAGCGAAAACGAAACCGCGTTGGAAATCCAGTTGGCCGTGATGCCTACAGGAGTGCTCACGCCGTCCGAGAGCGTCCAGATCATATCGAAGAAAATGTAGGCTGCAGACGTGTAGCCCAGCATGCTAAACAGAAGCTGCTGGGTGCTCGAGAACAAGGAGCGGCGGCTTCGTGCGGCAAGCCCGATAAGAACAATCATGCATAGCAGGAATATCTCAATCTTGAGTGCCTTAACCACTAGACGCCATCCCTTCAATATCCAAGTGGTCAGAATCGCCCGATTCGTGTCTGGGCAATAAACACCCCTACTCCGCAGGGGTAAGGGGAATAATAGCAGAGCGCCCGAACGTCACTGCAAGACAGCTCTCGTTCGGGCGCTCAAACGGCGCGAATTGCACGCCGGCTTGATTGACTCGCGTCGACGATTACTCGCCATCGATGTCGGTCGCGACGGCCTCCTCGATGGCCTCGACACCGGCAGGCGACAGATCCTCTTTGCCGTGGCAGAACTTCTTATCGACCCAGCCGGTCAGAATCGGAGCCATGATTGCCGTGATGATGACGGCAGTGGCGATCTGCGCATACGCAGTGGGCGCAAGCTCGGCATAGCGCGGGGCGACCTCGGCGAGGGCGACCGGCGTGGTCATAGCCGTGCCGGCGATAGTGGAGCAGGCAACGGCCGCCTTGCCGTTACCACCACACAGGCGCTCGAAGGCAAAGGTAATGGGACCGACGATAAAGAGCGTGATGAGGCCCAGCAGGATGCCCGAAATGCCACCGGCGATGAAGCTCGAAAGGCTCATGGACGCACCGAGCTGAAAACCAATTACAGCGATCGCGGGATTGGCGCCGGGAACCAGCAGGTTCTTGATAAACGGGAACAAGTTGCCCAGGACCATGCCGATAACAAGCGGCAGGATGGATCCGATGATGGTGCCGACGGGGATGTTGGCGAGACCCGAAACACCAAGGATGATCATCGTGACGGCGGGGCCGGCCGTAAAGAACAGGATACCGACAGCGCCCTGCTCGGACTCATCGCCGAACTCGCCCATGATGCCCGTATAGAGCGCCATGTTGCAAAACGTAATGCCGCCGATGATGGAAACCGAGCTCAGACCTAAAAAGTTATCGTTAAAGAAGTACGCGACGCCCAGACCCAGCGCGGCTGCCACTACAAGCTTAGGAATCAGCACGACGATGCCGGTCTTGATGGCGCCCGGCGTGGACTTAAAGCTGATGCCGGCGCCCACGAACAGCAAGATCGCGGCAACGATGGTGTTGGAGCCGCCGCGGCAGGCAGCCGTAAAGAAGCCGCCGACCTCAAAGACCTGCGGGCAGAAGGTATTGAGCAAAAGGCCGACGATCATCGGATAGATCATGATGTCGCCCGGGATGCGCGGTACCTTGAATTTCTTTTGCTCGCTGGCGGTCGCTTCCTGTGCCATGAAACCCCCATTTCCGCTGACGCAGAACAAAAGCCCACGTCACGCTTTGCTACAGTAAAGTTTGACCATGGTACCAGAAGAAGCAGACCGCCTCGGTGAGAAATTCGATTCGTTAGGCCGGGACGATAACGCGTCCTGCTCCTATACGAGGCTCAAAACGATATAGAACACGATGCCCGAAACGCAGCACCACAACATCGACTTTGTCTTGATTGCCACCGCCACGACGCCGGTGGCCGCAATCCAGGGAACCAAGGCAGGCCAGAGTCCCGCGTCGAACGCGCCGGGGTTCACCAAGTCGTTGGCGACCAGCGCGGCAAAGGCAGCGGGCGGGATATAGCCCAGGGCCTCGGTAATGCGGGGCGACAGGGTCCGCCCGCGCAAGGCGAACGCCGGCGCGATGCGAAAGAACGCGATAGCAGCCCACGACGACAGCCACAGAACCAAGAACTCGTTAGCGGGCATCGCGGGCACCTCTTCCGTCAAATACAGCATCGCACGCCAGCGCAATGGCAATGCCGACCACGACGCTTGCCGGCACGGCAATATTCGCGAGGCCCAAGAACTTGCATACGGCGACGGACACCGCGCCCGAAACCGCCGCGACAACGTTACCGCGCGACAGCCGCTGCGAAAAGAGCAGGCAGATAAAGAGCGAGGTGCAGACAAAGGCTGCAATGGCGGTGGGAACATCGACAACGGCGCCGACGATGGCGCCCATCGTACACGAAACGCCCCATGTTGCGATGAGGATTACGTTGAGCACAAAGGACTCGCGCGGGCCCCAATCCTCCCCTTCAACCAACTTGGCAAGCGAGATGCCATATGCCTCCTCGGTAAGTGTCGCGGCAACAGCCAGCGTCTGACGCTTCGAGGCACCCCTCAGATGCGGTGCGATCGATGCCGAGTAAAGCGCAAAGCGCGAGGAGATTGCGGCGACGCTCGCGACGATCGATGCTGCAGGCACACCCGCCAGCCACAGGTTGCAGATCATAAACTGGCCGCTGCCCGTCACAAACGTACTGCTTAGAGCAAAGACCATCCAGGGCTCCATTCCCGTCTGCCCCATGATCATTCCGCACGGCGCGCCTATTGCAACATAGGTAAGCATCACTGGCCAGACGGTTCTAACGATTTTGAGCACCATACGTTTCTCATCCTGACAAGGTCTCCGAGCCGCATGTAGCGACACGACAGAATCATCATCCGGCAGCAACCGAGTTCACCTACAATTGCCACCGGATCGAAAGACACAACTTTTTAGGAAGTCATTATGACAGCTATCGATCGAGACCGGGCGCGCGCGGCCTTCAAAAGCTACACCGATGCCTACGACGCCACCAACCCACGCATCGCGCTCAAAATCGAGCATACGTACCACGTGGCCGAGGCATGCGATGCCGTAGCGCGCGAGCAGGGCTGGTCGTCAGAAGATATTGACCTGGCATGGCTTTGCGGCCTGCTACACGATATGGGCCGCTTTGAGCAGCTGCGACGCTGGGACACCTTTAAGGACGCCGAGAGCATGAGCCATGCGGCGCTGGGCATCGAGGTCCTCTTTGGCGAGAATCCCGCCGATGCACCCGCCGTAACGAGCATCCGCGACTTTATCGATGACCCGGCAGAAGATGAGCTCATCCGAGCGAGCATTGCCTATCACAGCGATTTCCGTCTACCCGCGCAGCTCGACGAGCGCACGCGGAGCTTCTGCGATATCGTGCGCGATGGCGACAAGATCGACATTATGCGCACCATCGCCGACAGCACTGTCGACACTATCCTCAAGGTGGACGAGAAGACGTTTCTCGGCAGCCGTTTCTCGTCGCCGACACTTGCCGCCTTTGACGAGCACCGCTGCGTCGCACGCGATGAGCGCAACGAGCCCGCAGACTACCTGGTGGGACTCATCTGCTTTATGTTTGAGCTCGTCTATCCAGCAAGCCGCGCGCTGGCGCGCGAACAGGGCGATATCCACCGCCTGCTCGACGCGCCCTTTGGCATTACGCGGCCCTTTACCGACCCCGCCACGCAGGCAACTTGGAGCCGCCTAAAGGACGAGATGCGCGACTGGCTGGCGCGCGCCTAGCGCTCAAGCTGAGCCAGCAGCTCCTCGACGACCTCGACGGCGTCCCCAACAACCTTGTACTGGGCAGCACCGAAAATGGGGGCATCCGGGTCCTCGTTGATGGCGATGATGCACTCCGCCCCACCGATGCCGGCAAGATGTTGGATGGCGCCCGAAACACCGATACTCACGAGAAGCCTGGGCGAAACCGATACGCCCGTCTGGCCAATCTGGTGGCGATACTCCAGCCAACCCGCCTCCACGACGGGACGCGTGCAACCAAGCTCGGCACCCAGAGCCTCGGCGAGCCTTCGCATCAACGGCAGGTTTTTCTTGGAACCAATGCCGCGACCCACCACGACCAGGCGCTCGGCATTGGCGATCGAGGGCTGCTGTCCCCACTCCTCGGCGGGAATCGAGATCTCGACACGGGCCTTAACGTCTTCCGCAAGCATCACCTGGGTGATCGCGCCGGAACGGCCGTAGTCGAAGTCGGGCGCCTTAAAGATGCCGGGACGAACCGTTGCCATCTGCGGACGGTGGTTGGGGCAAATGATGGTGGCCATCAAGTTGCCGCCAAACGCCGGGCGCGTCTGCTGCAGTAGGCCCGACTCCGCATCCATCGAAAGCACGGTGCAGTCGGCCGTAAGGCCCGCCTGCAAACGCACGGCAACGCCGGGTGCCAGTTCGCGACCAAAAGCGGTCGCACCGTATAGGATGGCCTCGGGTTTGCGTTCGGCTACCAAATCGCAGATCAAGCGGGCGTAGACCTCCGCATCGTTTTGGCGCAGGCGCTCGTCGCGACAGGCCAGGACTTCGTCGGCGCCCGCGCAAACCAGATGCTCCAGGTCCCCGAGCGAGCCCTCGGGGCTCATGCCGACCAGTGCCACCAGACGGCAGCCGCGAGCATCGGCAAGCTCGCGCCCCTTGCCCATAAGCTCATAGGCAACGGGAGTCACCGTATCGTGCTCGTCGGTCTGCACGAAGACCCAAATGTCTCGATATGCATCAAGGTCCACCGCACCAGCGGCCTCGTCACACTCGATCGAGATAGCGTTGACAGGGCAGGCGTCGACGCACCCACCGCATAGGATACAGCCGTCGGTTACGCGGGCGCATCGGTTGGGACGCTCGCCCTCCACCACAATGCCGCCCGAGGCGCAGGCGCGAACGCAGCGACCGCAGCCGATACAGGCTTCGCTATCGATAATCAGTCCGCTCATCTATGCCATCCCCTCGATGATCTTGGCAAGTTTTGCCGCCTGCTCGGACGCCGTTCCGTCAACGGCCTCGCACGTTTGGTCACGGTCGGGCACAAACGAGCGCACGACCTGTGTCGGCGACCCGGCAAGACCGCAACGCGCGGGGTCGGCGTTCACGTCGGCGGCACTGACCACGCGCACGTCCGCCTCCTCCGCCGCGCGGATACCGGCAATACTCGGCATACGCAACTGGCCAATCTCCTTGGCAGTCGTCATCGCGCACGGCATCTCAAGGTACACCGTCTCCTCGCCGGCATCGCATCCGTGAACGAGCACCAGCGAGCCACAGGTCGTAAAGCCCGCGCTCTGCACGCAGCTCACGTCGGTCACGCAGGGAATATCAAAGGCACCGGCAAGCTCGGGACCAATCTGGGCCGTATCGCCATCCACCGCCATCTTGCCGCAGATGAGCAGGTCGAAGTCCTCGTCGAGCGCCTCGATGCCGCACTTGAGGGCATAGGTGGTTGCCAGGGTATCGGCACCTGCAAAGGCGCGATCGGTCAGCAGCAGCGCGTCGTCGGCGCCTCGGGCGATGCAGTCGCGCAGCAGCGACTCGGTCGCGGGGATGCCCATCGACACCACCGTTACGCGCACGTCCATGCCAAAGCCGATAAAGTCGTCTTTCAGCGCCAGCGCGCATTCCAAAGCGCTCGCATCAAAGGGATTAATGACCGCCTGCTTGCCATCGCGCACGATGGTATTGGTCTTGGGGTCCATCTTGACCTCGGTGCTGCCCGGCACGGCCTTGACGCACACCACCATATGGAAATCGCTCATCTTCACGCGCCCCCTTTCTGGACAAGCTCATCCAAGAGCTTCTCCGAAAACAGGTTGCCGCGACCCAGCTGCCCGTCGGGATCGAGCTGGAGCTTGAGCCGCGCCGACTCGACCATGGCCTCGTGACCGTACATCGTCTCTAAGAAGCCCGCCTTGATCTTGCCGACGCCGTGCTCGGCAGAAACGGCACCGCCCATGGCCGTGACCTCGGAAGCCCACTGGGCAAACAACTCGCCACCGCGACGGTAATCCTGTGCATCGCGCGGCAGGATGTTCACATGCAGATGGTTGTTACCGATGTGCCCCCAGGCAGCAGATTCAAGCCCGCTTTCGGCCAGTGTGCGGCGATAGAGGACCACGACATCGGCAAGGCGTGCATTGGGCACCGACATGTCCGACCCCAGTTTGGTGATGGTGGGATCCGTGCGACGACGCTCGTCGATGAGCATGTTGACGCTCTCGGGCACCGCGTGGCGGAAGAACCGCTGGCACTCGCGATCGACCTCGGTGCGCGCGACCCATGTCGCATCGTCGCTGCCGCCCGCAAGCTCTAGTACCCACCCCAAGTGATACAGCTCCTCAGTCGCCTGAACTTCGTCGTCACAGTCGAGCTCCACGTACACACAGACCTTGGCCTCTTTGTCGAGCGCCGGCAGCGAGGCAAACGCCGTCGACTGCTCGCGCTGGCGACGTAGAATATCCAGGGCGCCAGCGTCGAAGTACTCGATGGCAGCCGCATGGGACAGGACGGGACGCATGGAATCGGTAAAGGACACGGCCTTGTCTTCGCTATCGAAAAAGCAGCTCACACCCCAAACGACCGCAGGCGCCGCCTGCAGGGCAATCTCGAGCTCGGTGATAACGCCGAGCGTGCCGCAAGCACCGATAAAGAGGTCGATGGCGTCCATTTCGTCCGCAACGAAATAGCCTGAGGCATTTTTTGTCTTGGGCATGGTATAGCCGGGAAGATCGAGCTCGAGCGTACGGCCCACTGCCGTCACAAGCGACAGGTGACGACCCTGGGCAAAAGCCTCGCCGCGCTGAAGCTCAAGCAAATCGCCATCAGCCAGCGCGACGTGGAGTCCCGTGATATGTGGGCGCATGGGGCCGTAGGCGTAGCTGCGGGCACCGGAGGCGTTACATGCCGCCATGCCGCCCAGACAGGCAGACGTCTCGGTGGGATCGGTGGGAAAGAACTGCTCGGGGGCCTCTTGGAACTCCTCGTAGGCCTCAAGCGATGCCTGGTCCCAACCAGCGGTCGGCAGCACCTTCTTGCTCAGCTGCTTGCGCAGCTCCGAGAGCACAACGCCCGGCTCCACGCGCAGCAGAAATTGGCCTTGTTCATCGCGGCGAAGGCCCAAGTAGCGATTCATACGGGAAGTATTGAGGATATGCCCGCCGTGGGGCACGGCACCGGCGGCAAGGCCGGTTCGGGCGCCCTGAACCGTTACCGGGACACGCTCGGCATGGAGCTTTTCCAAAATGGCACGGACCTCGTTTTCCGTCGTCGGAAACGAGATGCTCGATGCTTCGCCCGATGCGCGAGATTCATCGCGGCCATACTCTTCGAACTCGTCGGTGAAGGGTTTGATGGTTGCAGACACGCGAACTCCCCCTTTAGCTAACTACAGTGTTTGCAGGGAGATGTTACCGCATCGTTTCGTCGACGTGTTCGAGACCGTCTCCATAATTGGCGATTTTTACGTTCGTGCAATTCGGCGAGCGGCTTGATTTCCTCGGCAGACGATGCTTTTGACACATATGGCCCCGCCGTCGCCGACCGCGCGATTGTCGCTCGAAAAAAGTTGGAGTATTTTTTGCCGCCTTTTACCTGCTGAGACGCCAATCCGTCAAGCATTTGGTCAGAAATTGGTCAAGTTGCGACTGATACCGTCGGCATCGACAGCCAAAACCGATAGAAGTTTTGGCCCAGAAGCAGGGAGGTTCCCATGGCATATTACTGGCCCCAGTACGGCATCGCCATCGAAGTCGACGACGATCCCCATCTCCTGCCTTTCGACGAAGAGGCATTCCCCGATACGACGGTCTACCACGTTACCACCGATGTGATCTGCGACCCCGAGTCGTTCTCGGCGCTCGCCCACCACATCGCGCATATCCACGACATCGAGCTCCCTCCCGACTTCGACGAGCTTGTCTACTCACGCCGCCTGATGCTTCACATGCTCTTTGGAGCGAACCCGTCCACCTTTGCGCGCATCTATACCGCCAAGGATGCCGCATGAGCGCGAAGAAGCCACCCCACTTTGCAGGCCTGGGTCGTCGCAAGAAGCTCATCGTTGCCTGCTTGGCCATCGTCTGTGCCCTTGTCGCTGTAGGACTATACGCTTGGCAGTCGCAGCCCGTACCCGAGGCGGGCGCTTCGGTTACGACGGCCGAGGGCAAAACGCGTCAGGAAATCCAAGATGAGCTCGACGCCATCGTCCGCGACAACATGATGACGATTTCGGTCGCGCCGGTCGCTCAGCTGCAGGAGAACGGCAAGCTGCGCGTCAACGTGCAAAACGTCCAAGACAATAAATTTCCCCAGCGATTCCGCGTCATCCAAAACGACGAGACCATGTACGAATCCGGTGTGGTCGAGACCGGCAGGACAATCGAGACGTGCCCCGCCGGCGACATCAAAGAAGGCGAGGCGTACATCGAGATCCAGGCACTCGATACAAAGACCCTCGACAGCCACGGCAATCCGACACGTGTCAAGGTGCGGGTTGAGCAAGCCGAGAACTAGCTTTTCCGGCCGACGCGGCACCGCACGCAATTCACCAGCATTCGTCCAATCATCGCGGGGACGGCCCGCGGCGAATAGAAAGGAACGACCATGGACATCACCAGGAACATGAACGGAGCCAGAGCGCTCGTCGTGGGCGCAGGGCTCGCGCTCGCGCTCGCAATGGGCGCCGCCCCGACGCCAGCTATGGCAGCCGGGCGTGTTGGAACCACGAAGGTAATGGTCAAGACCGAGATCGACAACATCAAGTTCAACGCACCGACGGTTATTCCCTTCGTCGCCCAAGCCGACGGCACGCTTCAGGGTCCCTCAGAAGACGCGATCACCATCGACAATCTTTCGGCCTACGGCATCCATGTCACCAACATGAAGATCGACGCCATGAACACCTGGACCATTGCCGCCGACGCCAAGGCCGGAACCGCGCAGAACTCCATCGACTTTAAGGTCGGCCCCGACGGCGCACTCCAGAACGCCAGCGCCGCAACGCAGGGGACAGGCCTCGATCTTTCCAAGAATGCAGCCTTCGACATGGGCTACCAGGGCATTGCCGGCGGCACGGACAAAATTAAGCTCAAGACAAGCGGAAACGTCGCCCGCGTCACGCGCGACATCTTCCACGTAACCGGCGAAGGCGATCAGGTTGCAACGATCACCTGGACGGTCGAGCCCGGTGCGCACACGGCATAAGGCCGTTGCCCTGGCCGCCGCCATCGGCATCTTGGCGTTTGGCCCAGCCATGGCCTTTGCCCAGCAAGAACAGGCGCAAGCCGCCACGCAAGTGACGGTCGACCTCTCGGAGCTCGACCGCGGCGACCGCGAGGAACCGTTGGCGCAGACAGGCGACAGACGATGGCTCTTGGCAGCAGGCGCCACAGCAGCAGGCGCGGGGACCGCCGGCCTCGGTCTGCACATCAAACGCAGCCAGAAACAAAACATGAACAGGCCGCACTAAATTAGCTAAGGAGACCCCATGGCATCAAAGAACCTTTTGCCCGTCGTCGCACTCTGCGGCGCGCTCGCAACCGGAACGCCCGTCGCCGCTTGGGCGACTCCCGTCATGGCAGACTCCTTACCAGCAGCCCTAAGCTCCGCACCAAATCCGTCGAGCGCCATTGCGTGTAAGCGTTTTTCGATCGCACAAGCCGCAATCTCAACCTCGGGATGCCTTCGTCGTAATACGGACGGCTCGATAGTCGTGGATATCAATCGTTCGAACAAGGCAAACGGCTCCCAGGCGGGGTGCGCCGTCTGCATGTGGCGCTCGATTGTGCTCGATGCGGATGGCGATCCATGCAATTTAGAGCTGCGCATCGACATCGCTTCGGTCGATGACTCGGCGAACGGAGCGAAGGTCGCCTTCGACGGTACGTTTTTCGAGAAAGGAGGCGGTATATGTCTGGGCTGCGCCGCCGCGAATGCAGACGATGCGCAGCCCACCCTCTCATTCACGGCATCGTTGCGACTGACCAAAGCCGGCACCGATGCCATCGCGGCGGGAGAAGCGTCCCTGCCGTTCTACGCCGTCAGCGCCAAAGACACAGACGCTCATTTCGAGAAGCCAGCCGGATCACTCAGCCTTACACGAGGGATAGAGGCAGGCCCTATTGAAATCGATGCCCACGCGCAAAGCAGGCAACGCATTCTTGCCGACCCGGCGCTTCTCGAAATGGAGTGGAACGGATCCGGAGCCATCGGAATTCTCCCCTCCGCGCTTGACGCCAAGACGCTCCCCTCAAACGACGAACCCATCAACGCAACCATACAAGAAGAGAGCGCGGATAAAGAAGCAGGTGCGGGCGACATGCCGTCGCCGACAAACAGCGCCCCAGCTTCTTTCGAAGCACCGAATGAGCCCGTTACCGATCCAAACGATCCCGAGCTCGCGGACAGTCTGGGGCTTGCTGATCCTCAAGAGATCGATGAAGGTAACTGCTGCGCGCTTGCCGCACTCGACCACACAGAGGTCATCGACGCTGCGAACATCGAAGTTGCCGCCGCCAATCAGCCCGTCCGCAAGTCGGCTATCATCGCATTTCCCGAATCCATCGAAGTCGTCTTTTTGCCATCGGGCGAGGTCGTGGCCCCAACACTGCTCACCTTGTTGGGCGCCAAGAATACTCGAAACGAAATTAAAAAGGTCACGGTTGTCGACCCTGCAACCACCGCCAAGCTGCGTTTATACGCCGTTGCTCCAGACGGAGGCAAGACCTTGGAATTCGATGGTGACACACTCCTAGCCTGGCGACGTCTGGACATTATGCAAGACGTCTCGTATCAGATCGAACTCGAAGGGTTTGATCGTGCCCGCGATGCCAATATCATCGCCGCGGCTATTGAATCCCCACAGCGGCTTATGACACTGCGCTTTGAATACTATCCCTATGTCCCGACAACCACCTGAGGCTTAAATGCTGCGCATCATTCCTAACACCACTTATATAACGTATTAGATGAGTCGCGATGTGCCTCGCATTTCGTTCTGCTACGATTGCCACGTTGGCATCAATACAGGAGGGCTCATGCCGGGCTTGGGAACAATCATCAACGTTGTGCTTTTAGTTGCGGGCGGTCTTTTAGGATTAGCGGGCGGCCGCTTCATTACACCGCGTATCCAAGACACGCTCATGAAAGCATCGGGGCTGTGCGTCCTGTTTATCGGCCTGGGCGGCACCATGCAAAAGATGCTCATCATCGATGGAAAGGCGCTAGCGACCACCGGTACCACCATGCTCATCGTCTCATTTGCGCTCGGTTCGCTCATCGGCGAGGCCATCAACTTGGAGGCCGCCATCGAGAACCTTGGCGAATGGCTCAAGCGCAAAACCGGCAGCGAGGGCGATAACGAGTTCACCAACGCTTTTGTCTCGACATCGCTGACCGTCTGCATCGGTGCCATGGCTATCGTGGGATCGATCCAGGACGGTCTGCTCGGTGACTGGTCAACGCTTGCCTTGAAAGGCGCATTGGACTGCATCATCGTCTGCACCATGACGGCGTCGCTTGGCCGCGGCTGCATTTTCTCCGCCCTGCCCGTCGCCGTGTTCCAGGGGACGATCACGCTGTTTGCCGGCGCACTCTCCCCCATCATGACCACGGCAGCCCTCGACAGCCTTTCGCTCGTAGGCTCCATGCTCATCTTCTGCGTCGGCGTCAACCTCATCCGTCCTCAGACCTTCCGCACGGCCAATATGCTCCCCTCCGTTGTCATAGCCGTCATCTACGCCCTCCTGTTCTAAATCTATCTACGCAGCGGTATCTCGAACATCTGTTTGATGCTGTGCTATGATATGAGGTCACCGTAGCTGCGTTCGAGAGGAGGAGCGGTGGCCGACCAGGACATCAAGATGCTCATCGAGCGCATTATGGCCGAGGCCCGGACCCATCAGTCCGCCCGTTTCTCAAACGAAATCTACGCAGACGAGCCGATTCTCAAAACCGGCCGACAGATGCAGAACTTCCTCCCCGACCAGTACCGCAAGATGCGTGAGATATCGCGTTGGCAAGAAGACCCCAAGGGCGGTGCGGGCCGTTGGCTTTCGGAAGCCGAGCTTTTTTACCGCCAGGGCCTGCTGATGGCCGACTTTGAGGACGACTGTCCCTACAACGGCACCTTTAAGTCGTACTTTCCCACCTACAACGCCATGAGCGACCGGCAGCTGCGCGGCTACTTTACCTGGCGTGCCCAAGTGCGCCGCGGAACCGTCGAGGAAACGTCTACGTCCTTTGCCTTTCTGTATCTCTATGAGCTGATTTGCGGCATTGGCGTAGATGATCCGCTCGATGGTTTTAACAAGATCAAGGCTTTTTGGAATGTCTATCGCGCCTTCGAGCCCGGCATCGACCGGTTTGCGCGCGTGTGGCTGCAGGATTACGCCGTGTTCCACGGGCTCGACCCCAAGCTGCTTCGTGACTCTAAAACCGTCATGTTCGATAACGCCCTTATCGAGCTGCGGCGCGCGGCACGAGACCTTGTACCAGCACCGGCACCGTCCGGCCAGACCCCTAAGCGTCGCAAAACCTCCGAGCCCACGCTCCCCCTTCCGCCCGATGAGGTGCGCGAGGAGCGACTCATGGCCGCCATCAACGCCCTCTCCACGTACAACCTAAGTAACTCGCGGCTCGACCGCAGCCACCACCGCGATCTGCGCCACGTGGCGTGCGCCGTGTATGTCCGTATGGCGCGCTACTATGACACGCACCGAAAGACCGGCATCGTGGCGAGCTTATTTGGGGAGGAGACGGCCATGCCCTACACCATGTTTGCCTCGGCCGTATTCTTTGCGCCCGAGCGCCACGAGGACTGCGAATACCGCCTGGATCCTATCCATATCTACCGTTGCCAAAACGGCTTTTGGGAATGCATGCGTATCCACAGTAGTAGGCAAAAGAGCAGCAAGCTCGGTGAAATGATGCGCGCCTGCGACCAACGCCTGCGCCTGGCGCTGGACCCCGCCCATCCCCTTAAGGAAGAAAAGGTCCCCAAATATCTGGCCAAGATTATCGATGACGAGATTGTGGCGTGGCTTTCGTGGGACGCCGCACACCAGCCCGTCAAGATCGATATCGATCTGAGTCAGCTGGGGCACATTCGGAGCGCCGCTGCGCAAACGCGCGAAGCGCTTTTGATCGACGAGGAACGCGAGGACGGCGCGTCCGCAGAAGCCGAGGCAGCGGACTCAGGGCAACCGGAAGCCGAGCCCGTAACCGACGCGATTGTCGAGGCGGTCGTGGCACCCATTCGGCAGGACTTGACCGACGAGCCGACCATATCCACCGAACAGTTTGGTGTCGTGGCACCGCTTCTCGCGCCGACGCCCGCGGTCGTATCGACTGCACCCGCTGGCACCGCAACCGAACTCGCGCCCGCCGCAGACGCCTATCTCCGCGCGCTGCTCGAGCACAACGCAGTACAGGCGGAATCGGCGGTAGTGCAATCGGGGCAGAGCGAGGACATGCTCGTCGACAGCATCAACGAGGCGCTCTTTGACCTGGTGGGTGACACCGTAATTGAATTTGGCGCGGCAGGACCGCAAATTATCGAGGACTACGAAGCAGACGTGAGAGGATACCTAGACTATGAGTGATACCGCATCCGCAGCACCCCGCGTGCCCAAGCGCATCGCCGCCGTCATTCTCAACTCACTCAAGGGCGGCGTGGTCCCGCGCATCGGCCTTCCCTATATCACCGTGGGACGCGAGGTCGAGATTCGCGCCCTGCTCACCGATTTGAGTCTCATCGCCGATGGCGGCGCGAGCTTCCGCTTTTTAGTCGGTCGCTACGGAGCCGGCAAGAGCTTTTTGCTCCAGACCATCCGCACGCACGCCATGGGCGAGGGATTCGTCGTCGCCGATGCCGACCTATCCCCTGAGCGCCGCCTGCAGGGCGGCCAGGGACAGGGCCTTGCCACCTACCGTGAGCTCATCCGCAACATATCGACTAAAACGCGCCCCGAGGGCGGTGCACTCAACCTTATCCTGGATCGCTGGGTCGCCTCGTGTGCCGATGCCGATGAGTCTGCCGTCAATGCCCAACTGGCCCCGCTCGAGGAAATGGTCCACGGCTTCGACTTCTCCCGTATGCTCCGCCGCTACCGCGCGGCCGTATCCGAGGGCGACGAAGAAGCTATGAGCCGCGTGACCAAATGGATTCGCGGCGAGTACCGCACCAAGAGTGAGGCACGCGCCGAGCTGGGCTCCTCAACCATCATCAGCGATGACGACTGGTACGACTACGTCAAACTCATCGCTCGTTTTTTGGTTTGCAGCGGCTACAAGGGCATGCTGGTGCTCATCGACGAGCTCGTGAATCTGTATAAGATTCCCAACGCTATCACGCGCCAGTACAACTACGAGAAAATCCTGACCATGTACAACGACACGCTTCAGGGCAAAGCGCAGTACCTGGGCATGATTATGGGCGGCACGCCAACCTCCATCGAAGACCGCCGCCGCGGCGTGTTCTCCTACGAAGCCCTGCGCAGCCGACTCGCTCAGGGCCGCTTTGCGCGCGAGGACCTTAAGGACATGCTCGCGCCCATCATCCGCCTACAGCCACTCACCTATGAGGAACTGCTGGTGCTGATCGAAAAACTCATGCAGATCCATGCCGGCTACTTTGGCTGGACGCCCTCGCTTACCGAAAACGACTTGGTGGACTTCCTCAAGATTGAGTTTGGCCGCGTGGGAGCCGATACGCACTTAACGCCGCGTGAAGTCATTCGTGACTTTATCGAGCTGCTCGACATCCTATGCCAAAACCCCGATGCTAACGTGGCCGAGTTGCTGCAAAGCGTCGGTGGCGACGCGCTGGCGCCGGCAGCCGTAACGGACAACACCGACACCGCAAGCGAAGACCGCAACTTCGCCGAGTTCACCATCTAACCTGCCAAAAAGGGACAGGTTTATTTTGGCAGGTTTTATCTGGGCAAACGTCGAGACAGTAATGTAGCGAGCCACTGCTCACCGCGTTAAGAGATTCGTATTTGAGAGGAGGCCCCGTGAACGCCTTTGACCGATATGCTCCGTTTATCCAAGACTTCATCTACTCCCACGATTGGGAGAGTCTGCGCTCTATCCAGGTTGCAGCGGCAGACGCCATCTTTAACACGCAAGATAATGTGCTCCTGACGGCATCCATGGCTTCCGGCAAAACCGAGGCAGCCTTCTTTCCCATCCTGACCGAGTTTTGGGAGAACCCGCCCGCGAGCGTAGGCGCCCTCTACATCGGCCCCCTCAAAGCGCTCATCAATGATCAGTTCGTCCGTCTCAACGACCTCTGCGAAGAGGCCGATATCCCTGTCTGGCACTGGCATGGCGATGTCTCGCAGTCGCACAAGGCTAAGCTCATAAAAAAACCGAGCGGCATCTTGCAGATTACGCCCGAGTCACTCGAGGCGCTCTTAATCCATAAGCACATGGCGATCCCGCGCATGTTTTGCGACCTGCGCTATGTGGTCATCGACGAGGTCCATTCGCTCATGCGCGGCGACCGCGGCGGTCAGACGCTCTGCCTTATCGAGCGCCTCTCGCGCATGGCAGGCGTGCAGCCCCGCCGCATCGGCCTTTCGGCCACCATCGGTGACCCCGAGCGTACGGGTGCCTTCCTCTCGCAGGGAACAGGACGCGATTGCATCATCCCCCGCTTTGAGGAGCCGCGCCGCGTGTGGCGTATCTCCATGGAGCACTTCTACAACTCGGGTCCCCAGGCGCAACAACGAGGATTCGAGAGCACGGGTCCTCAAGAGGCCGAAGTGCTTGCGTGCGAGCGCATTGAGGCAGCGGCACCCGCGGCACTGCCCGCCGGCGCCCAAGACATGCGTCACAGCGGACAGCTCACACAAGAGGAGCGCCGTCAACGTCGTGAGCGGGCACGGGACAAGGCTACCTCCAGGGATCGCCGCACTTCGTCGGCCCCCGAGGGCGAAGTCGACATCCCCCGAGCACCCGAACAGGCATTACTCAACCCCACCGACACGGCGCCAGACAACGCCGACCCCGGCATGGGCTATATCTTTGAGCACACACGCGGCCGCAAGTGCCTGGTCTTTGCCAACTCGCGCGAGGAGGCAGAGGCCGTGTGCTCCATGCTGCGCAGCTACTGCGAGAGCCGGCACGAGCCCGACCGCTTTCTCATCCACCACGGCAATCTTTCAGCATCGCTGCGCGAGACGGCAGAAGAGCTCATGCGCGATGAGGAGCAGGCACAGACAACCGTCACCACATCTACACTGGAGCTCGGTATCGATATCGGCCGTCTGGAGCGTGCGTTTCAGATCGATGCACCGTTTACCGTCAGCTCCTTTTTGCAGCGAATGGGCCGCACGGGGCGCCGCGATCTTCCGCCCGAGATGTGGTTTGTCATGCGCGAGGAAGAACCCGAGCCGCGCACGATGATGCCCGAGACCATTCCGTGGAAGCTCCTGCAGGGCATCGCGCTCGTACAACTCTATCGCGAGGAAAAGTGGGTCGAGCCACCCGAACTCGATCGACTCCCCTACAGCCTGCTCTACCACCAGACTATGTCGACGCTTGCCAGCACCGGAGAGCTCACGCCGGCCGAACTTGCCCAGCGCGTGCTCACGCTCAGCTATTTCCACCGTGTCTCGGCAGACGATTACCGTGTGCTGCTACGCCACCTCATTAAGATCGACCATATCCAGGTCACCGAAGGTGGCGGGCTCATCGTGGGTCTCGCGGGCGAGCGCATCATTAACAACTTTAAGTTCTACGCCGTATTCCAGGAAAACGAGGAGTTCACCGTTCGCAGCGAGTCGGCCGAGTTGGGCACGATCGTCAATCCGCCACCGCCCGGTGAGCGCATCGCCATCGCCGGACACTGCTGGATTGTCGAGGAAGTGGACTGGAAGCGCCACACCGTCTTTGCCACGCAGGTCAAGGGCCGGGTGCCGGCCTACTTTGGCGACTGCCCCGGTGATATCAATACACACGTACTCGAGCGCATGCGCAAGGCGCTCAACGAGCACGCAGCATATCCGTACCTTATGGGTAACGCACGGGCCCGCCTTGCGCAGGCTCGTCATACCGCCGAGATTTCGGGCGCGGGAACCAAGCCGCTCATTAACCTGGGCGGCGACACCTGGGTGCTCTTCCCCTGGTTGGGAAGCTACGCCTTTTTGGCGCTCGAGCGCATGCTCAAGATTAAATGTGCCGCGGAGCTGGGCCTTCGCGGACTCGACCCGTCACGCCCGTACTTTATGCAGTTTAAGATGAAGGCCGACGAGGAGACGTTCTTTGAAGTGCTCGCCGCCGAAGCCGAGAAAGACTTCGACCCCATCGACCTCGTCTATCCCGGCGAGGTGCCTTACTTTGACCGCTACGACGAGTTTGTTCCCGAAGAGCTCGTGCGCAAGGGCTTTGCCGAAGGCGTGCTCGACATCGAAGGCATGAAGCAGCGCGTTCTCGGCTGGCGCGACCACGCCTAAGACCAGTCTTTTTGGGACGAGGAGACTTATTTGTCGTGAAGGACGGTGCCGAGGAAGTCGGTGTCGAAGGGCACGGCTTCGGCAAAGGCGTAGTTGCCGTCGCTGGCGATGAGCAGGTAGTTTTCCTCGCCGCCGAACTCCGCATCGCCACATGGGACCACCCAGGCGTGGGCGAATACCTCGAGTGCCGTGGCAGCGCAATCGCGCAGGAACGTCACATCGCTCCCCTCGCTTGCGCTCACGATATTGGCCACGTAGATGCCGCCGGCATTCAGGCTGCCCCGCACTAGACGCAACGCCTCAACGGTCGCCAGCTCGCGTACGGGCTCGGCACCGCCAAAGCAATCGCTCACGACCACGTCGTAGCGACGATGACCCACACTCGTCACACCCAGATACGAGCGAGCCTCAGCAGTAATCACCCGCAAGCGGTCGCCCACCGTGCGCTCCAGCTCGTCCAGATAGAACCAACGGCGCGCCAGGCGCGTAATCTCTCCGTCATACTCGATGACGTCCATGCGCAAGCCCTCGTGCGACATCAGCGCAAACTTGGGATAGGCAAACCCGCCGCCACCCAGCATGAGCATACGGTCGATGCCGCGACCATAAGCGTCGCGCATCGCATCCTCGGCCTCAAACACATCGTCAAATGCACGATAGTACGCAAAGACTGGCTCCGCCCAACGATCGCCAACATAGCTCGCGCTTTGGTAGACGCCGCCCTGTACGAGCACGCGAACCTCGTCACCGCTCTCGTCGTGCACACGCTTCACACGCGCCAACCCGTTGCGGGTTCGCGCGACCTGCAGACAGGCAGCGCGAACAGCGACGGCAGCAGCACCCAGCGCCGCGGCTCCCAGGGCAACACCGGCAACAACGCCAGCGGAAACACTCGGCTTGTTCATCTAGAGCTCCTTTTGCAGATAGAGACCATGGTCGCAAAAACCCAGGTGACGATAGTACTCGCGCGTACCGATCGCGCTGATCACGTTGATGTGCGTATACCCCGCATCCCGAGCAATCTGGCACGCACGCTCCACGAGCAGACGCCCCAGACCGTGATGCTGCGCCGCCTGGCCCTGATCGCCCACACGTGCTGCCATACCATACACGTGCACCTCGCGAATCATCGCCTCGTCCGGCGTCGTCGGCAACTCGTCTGCATGCGCGGCAACAAACGAATGGTCGGGCAGCGACAGGCGCAAAAAGCCCGCAATCTTGCCCTGCGGCGTCACCCACTGCAAAAAGCGCTCGTGCGTCACCGGCGTCTCGTACGCCACTTCCTCGTCAAGGGTCAACTCGTCCAGGTCGGCACCCGCCGTGCTGATCTCGCGATAGCGAATCTCGCGCACCGTCGCACCGTCACCCCGAGCAGCCAGGCGGTTCTCAACGAGCTGACGCAGGTTGGGCTTCTTGTTGCCCACCATGATGTCGTCGGAGCTAAAGTCGCGGATCATGCGGCTGATGCGGCAGAACGCCGGCGTCACCACGATGTCGTCGGCCAGCACATCGAGCAGTTCTTCCTCGGTATAGGGGCGCCACTCGCCGCGCTCATAGCGGCCCACCAGACGCGAGCCCTCGATGAGCGCGCACGGGTAGACCTTGACCTCGTCGGGCATAAAGGTGCCCTCGGTCATAAAGCGCTCGTAGTCACGCTTGTCCCCCTCGGGCGTGGCGCCCAGCAAGTTGAGCATAAAATGCGCGTGGATTTTAAAGCCAAACAGGCGTGCAAGCGAAAACGCCCGCTCGATCTGAGCCACCGAAATGCGACGCTCGTTGATATCGAGCAGGTGCTGGTCAAGGCTCTGAATACCCATCTGAATCTTGGTGCAGCCCAGGCGGCGGATGAGTGTGAGGGCCTGCGGCGTTACTGCATCGGGGCGCGTCTCGATAACGAGCCCCACCACACGATGCTTCGCCGTCTCGTTGATACGCTGCTGGCGCTCGAGCTCTTCCATCGTTGTCGTTTGCCACTCGGCAACCTCGCCCCACGGCGTACCAGGGCCGTACAGACGACGCACCGCGCGGTTATAGCCGCCCACGGCAGCATCCACACGCTCCTGCTCGTCGGCAACGCCGGCAGCAAGCTCAGCCTCGTCTGTCGCAATGCCGGCGGCCCGATAGCGCTCGCGGCGCTCTACTACCACCGGCGGCAGGGCATCGGCGGGAGCGTCATCGAGCAGACGCCCCGCCTCGGCACGGCTGATGCCCGGACGTGCCAACATGGGGTTGGCCGCCACGCCGGCGACGGCATCGTCATTGAGTGCACGGAAAAGCTCCGACATAAACCATGTCTGGTACCCTTGCGAATAGTCGCTCCAGGTGCCACCGAGCACGATGAGCTCTATCTTGTCGGTCGCATGCCCCATCTGCGAAAGCGCGGTCAGACGAGCGCTCACCTGCAGATACGGGTCAAAGCAATTTTGCTCTGCACGGGCACACGCCGGCTCAGCGTGCAGATAGCTTTTGGGCATGCGCAGATCGTTGGGGCAAAACAGACAATCGCCCGAGCACGGCCACGGCCTGGTGATGACGGTAATGGTCGCCACGCCCGAAGCCGTTCGGCGCGGCTTCATACGCAGCGCCTGCAGCAGTTGACGTTCCAGATCGGAATCGACATTCCACGCAGCCCACCGAGCCGGCTCCTCGCGTTTAACCCGCTGGTAGAACGGCAGCAGACGGCGCTTGGCCAAATCGCGTTTGTCGGCGCCCTCACGGCGCGCCTCGGCATGTATCAATTTGACGAGCGCTTTGTCGTCCACGGTCTCGCCGCGACGCAGAGCCTCGAGTATGTTCAAGATAATCTGTTCCATGTCCCCATTGTAAAGGCAAAGGCGCCGGAGCCGACCGCGGCCCCGACGCCTTCATCAAACAGCGCGTCTAAGCATCTATGTTTGCGGAATTAGCCCGCCGTCCGTCACTCCGGATCAAACGACATGTCGCCCGAACCAACCTCAAATCGATACGTAGCAGACTTGTCACCGTTATCGAATTCAAGATTCAAAATGGTCTCGCCATCGTAGTCAAGCGGAAGGAAATCGCTCTCGAAGTCGCCACTGCCCAAGGTGAGGCTCGCCTTAAAGCCCGTCGAGTTCGGAACCGTCATCTCCACATCGCCCGAGCCCACACTCACGTCCATCGACTTCGCGGGGGCCTGGTAAAGCTCGAGCGTCACATCGCCCGAACCGACCTCAGCGCTAAGCGCATCAGTCACGCTGCCCGTAAACTCTACATCTCCCGCACCCAGGAAAAGATCGAAACCATCACAGATGACACCGGCAATCTGCAGATCACCCGAGCCCACGTGCGCGTTGACTCCCTTCAGATGTTCGGCAACACGGCGCGGCAGCTCGACCGTAACTGAGCGATCGATTGCCTTACCGTCATCACTTCCAAACTGGGAAACCTTGAGCGTCGAGTCCTCGACGGATGCGATGTTTTGCGTCGCGGCCTTGGAGGCATCCATACCATTGGCAACGCGTCCCCGCTCGATAACGCGAGCCTTGTTGCCATCAACAACCTTGACGTCCACCGAAGCCGCATTGATATCGAAATCGAGGTAGCGGAACTCATCGGCATCAAAAGTCGTGCTCGAAAGCTGCTGAGGCCGAGCGGAATAGTTACCGCTATTCAAGGAATCGTCCTCGTCAAACATATCGTCAAAATCAGACAAATGGCCAGATAGAATACCGGTCGTACGCACCATATCAGAATGAGCCAATAGCCGCGAAGTGCCAAAGACAAGCCCGATGATAAGCACGAACGCTCCGATGCCAACGCCCAAGCGTACCTTGGATTCATGCGAAAGCTTCATCATTCACCACCCTCTTTGGCAATCGGCTCAGCGGTGGTCGCGGTAGCCACGTCAGCATCAACCGAAGCGGAAACATTCTGAGCCCTAGTTGTCACCGACGCCGGGCCAACCTGAATATCCCCGCGCGCCCAATCGCCATCGAGCGCACGCGCCACCCAGTGATAGATGGGAATCGTAAAGAAGATCAGCGCGGCAAAGGGACCGGCACCAAACAGGAACATCAGCAAAAAGAACAGCAGCCAGCACACGGCCCAATACGGGAACGACTGGAACGGGCCCTTCACCGGAGTCGAGCCAACCGCGGTGCCACTCGTCGCCTGCGCCGTAGCGGCATTGGCGGCCTGCGCACTCCAGCTTGCCGCCTGCGCCGCCTTGGCCGCGGCATCACTCGCCTGTGTTGCCGCCTCGGTAGCGCGTGCCGCCGCCTCATGGGTTCGGGCACGTTCCGCCGCCTCGGCCTCGCGCTGGCGGGCGCGGTCCTCGTTCTCAAACTCGATATCGTCCTCGATCTCGTCACTCGGATTGAGCAGCTCGTCCAGGCTCACGCCATAGAGTTTGGCGAGCGAGATCAGGTTCTCGGTATCGGGCGAGCTCTCCGCGCGTTCCCATTTACTGACCGCCTGGCGCGACAGCCCCAGCTTTCGCGCCAGCCCTTCTTGGCTAAAACCCTTGCTGCGACGAAGGTCGGCGAGCCGCTGCGCAGTTTCTACATTCATGGTTCCTCCTATGTGATGCCAGCCGTGCCGCCGGACCGTTTTTGTTCTTAAGACGCCTTGCACAGTTAAAAATCTATCCGCCACCGCCAAAAGCATGCCACCTATTCTAGTGTGATTTTTGACAACCGGCGGTTGCGGGTGCATATGAGCTGCGGAAATGTGTCCAAACAAAGCAATGACCCGTAGCTTGGTTGTCCCCGTTGCGGCGTTAACGGTAGTATGGTCGTACTGTTTATTCCGCACCGCCAACGGAGGGAGTTCCGCGCCGTGAACCGCGATTTCGCTTCATCGCTCATCCAGCTTAACAACACGTTCTATCGCGAGCACTCCGCCTCCTTTTCCGATACGCGCCAGGCCCCGTGGCCCGGTTGGGTGCGCACCATGGATATCGCACTCGAGCAGCTCGACGTTGCCACCATCGAGCATCCCGTACGCGTCTTCGACCTTGCCTGCGGCAATATGCGATTCGAGAATTTTGCCGCCGGTGGCACGCTTGCCGCCAAAGGCGTAGATGGCACGAGCCCCTCGGCGGATGCCAGCTGCCCCTTTGAGTTCTATGGTGTCGACTCGTGTCAGGATTTGGCCATCGATGCGCGCGGTCACGCCCTGCGCATTCCCAACCTGTACTTCCAGGAACTCGACGTGCTCGATGCCCTCATGAAGCTCAACCCCGCCGAGACGCCCGATGTGCTTTTCGATGCCCCGCTCGCCGACATCTCGGTCTGTTTTGGCTTTATGCACCACGTGCCGTCGTGCGAGTACCGCGTACGCGTGCTCGACGCCCTGGTGCGGCAGACGCGCCCGGGCGGCATCATCGCCATCAGCTTTTGGGAGTTTATGAACGACGAGCGCATGGCGCGCAAGGCCGTTCGCGCCGAGGCCCGCGCCGAGCTCACCCCGCCGTTTGAGGGTTACGATTCCGCGCAGTTTGAAGCCGGCGACCACCTCATTGGCTGGCAAAACGACCGCCACGCCTACCGCTATTGTCATCACTTTGACGATCAGCAGATCACCGACCTGGTGCGCGGCGTCCGTACGTTCTACAAGAGCGGCGAGGTCCCCGTGCGCGAGCTTGAGCGCTTCCATGCCGACGGTCGTAGCGGCGATCTCAACCGCTATGTGATTCTCAAGCGCCTGTAGGTATCGGCGACTCGCCACCGAGCCGCACCGCATCTTTCGGGCAAACTATGCCCACCCTTTTTCAACCCATTGACGGAACGCGCAGCTATGCGTTCCATACTTATGACCAAGGAGCCTCATGGGAGCCGTCCACGTTCGCACGCCTAAGAACTTTGTGCTCGAGGAGCGCCTGGAGCGCTACGCCGATGCGATTGAGACGAACCCCGAGGCCTATGCCGGAGATTGGCGCGAGGCCTGTGCGCCCGCAGGCGGCAAGCCCTTCGAACACCTTCACCTGGATCTGGGCTGTGGCAAAGGAACCTATCTGGTCGAGCGCGCCCACCGCGAGCCCGACACGCTCTTTATCGGCATGGACCAGGAGCCCATCTGCATCGCCTATGCCGCGCAGAAAATCTGCGAGCAGAAGCTGTCCAACGCGCTCGTCCTGCCCCGAGGAGCCGCATCGCTGCCGCAGCTGTTTGCCACAGGCGAGCTCGATGCAATCACCATTAACTTTCCCACGCCACAGCCCAAGGCCAAGTACGCCAAAAAACGACTCGTCCATGTCGACCATCTGATGCTCTACCGCCCGCTCTTTGCAGCCGGCGCCACCGTCACGCTGCGAACCGACAGCAAGCCATTGCGCGACTATGCCCTGGGGCAGTTTGCCGCGGCCGGCTACGACACACTTTGGGTAAGTGACGACGTTCGCCGCGACCATCCCGAGCATCCCGAGACCGAGTACGAGTGCCGCACGCGCGAGATGGGTGCCGCTGTCTATGGCATTTGCGCCACGCCCGGAGCGCAGCCAACCGACGAACAGCTCACAGTAGGCCGCGCGCAGGAGCAAAGCCTTGCCTGCTACCTGCCCGAAAACCTCGATGAACTCACCTACGTGCCTCTCGGCATGGAAGAGGCCGTCGAGAACTTTAAAAACCGCGCCCGCAAAGGCAAGAAACGCCTGCCGCAAGAGTCCTAGGGGCTTCTGATGGTCGCGACGTCGGCAAACAAGCGCGAATAGGCGCCAGCGAACGACCCTCAAATCTAAGTGAGTAGACTTTTTTGCAATAGCCAAGCACAACCCGCATAACCAATACTAAAACCGCAGGTAGAGCCCTTGTGCAAAAGCCATGTGCTCGCGACATCGCAAAAAGTCTACTCACTTAGCTGGCAACCGCACCAAACGGCTGGGCAGAACGCCCATTTCCTGCATTTTCTCGCGCGCTGGTACCCCGCGCCGCCGCTACGCCATAATAGTTGGCGGACAAACGCGAGAGAAAGCAACCACATGGCACAGACCACGACAGACACCACCGCCAGCACCGTCTCCGGCGCCGGCGCCGCCAGCTCATTCTCGGGCGGCACGGGAACCGAAGCCGAGTTTGGCTCGCTCGGCGCGCTCTCCCCCACCTGGTGGGAGCCCGAGGACGGCGGCGAGCCCGAACCATGGCTCACGCCTGATCAGGCCTTCGAACGCTTCTTTGAATGGACGAGCGACCGTGGCATTGAACTGTGGGATCACCAAGAAGAGGCCCTCATGGACCTCGCTGCCGGCGATCACGTCATCTTAGGCACACCGACCGGATCGGGCAAGTCGCTTGTCGCGCTGGGCATGCTCTTTATGGGCATGGCGCAGGGCAAGCGCTGCTACTATACGGCTCCTATCAAGGCTCTGGTCAGTGAGAAGTTTTTCGATCTGGTACAGGTGCTCGGCCGCGATAACGTCGGTATGATCACCGGCGACACGCACATCAACACCAAGGCGCCCGTCATTTGCTGCACGGCAGAGATCCTTGCCAACGACGCACTGCGCGAGAGCGAAGATGCCGACGTGGGCTGCGTGGCCATGGACGAGTTCCACTACTTTGCCGACCCCGACCGCGGTTGGGCCTGGCAGGTGCCGCTGCTCACCCTGCCTCACACGCAATTCATGCTCATGAGCGCCACGCTCGGCGATGTCACCGCGATCGCCGCCTCACTCGAGGAACACACCGGCGCTACCTGCGACTTGGTCGTCGATGCCCCACGCCCCGTGCCGCTGAGCTACGACTACGTGACGACCTCGCTCGAGGGCACCGTCGAGCTCGCCATGCGCCGCGGAGAGGCTCCGCTCTATATCGTGCACTTTAGCCAGGATGCTGCCCTTGCGACGGCGCAATCCCTCGCCAATTTTGGCATCGCCAGCAAGGAGCAACGCGAGGCTATTAAGGAAGCCGCCAAAGGCACGAGCTTCTCGACGGCCTTCGGCAAGATCCTCAAACGCTTGCTCGGCTGCGGCGTCGGCGTGCACCACGCCGGTATGCTGCCGCGCTATCGCCTGCTGGTCGAGCGTTTGGCGCAGCAGGGCCTGCTGCCCGTCATCTGCGGCACCGATACGCTCGGCGTCGGCATCAACGTACCCATCCACACCGTGGTCCTCACCGCACTCACCAAGTTCGACGGCTACAAGATGCGTCGTCTGCGCGCCCGTGAGTTCCATCAGATTGCCGGTCGCGCCGGCCGCTCGGGCTTCGACACCGAGGGCATGGTAATCGCCGAGGCACCCGAGCACGAGATCGAGAATGCAAAGCTTATGGCCAAGGCGGGCGACGACCCCAAGAAGCTCCGCAAGATTAAAAAGAAGAAGGCCCCCGAGGGCTTTGTCACCTGGAACAAGCAGACCTTTGAGCGCTTGATCGAGACGCAGCCCGAAACGCTCAAGCCGCGCCTTCGCATCACACACTCCATGGTGATTAGCGTGGTCGAGCAGGGCGGCGACGCTCGCGCCCGCGTACACGACCTCATCGAGACAAGCCTGCAAACGCCCGAGGAAAAGGCCAAGCTCGAGGTTCTTGCCGACGAGATCTTCGCCACGCTCATCGACTCCGGCGTCGTCGTGCGCACCGAGGTGCCGCCCGCACCCGACGCTCCGGCTGACGCCGCGCCGGACATCGACTACGCACTAACGGTCGACTTGCCCGAGGACTTCGCGCTCGACCAGCCGCTCTCGCCGTTTTTGCTTGCCGCGCTGGAGCTGCTCGATCCCGAGAGCGAGACCTATACCATGGACCTGATCTCAATGGTCGAGGCAACGCTCGAGGATCCCAAGCAGGTGCTGCGCGCACAGGAGCGCGCCGCACGCGATCGCGCTATGGCCGAGATGAAGGCTGACGGCGTCGAATATGAGGAACGCCTGGAACGCATCCAGGATGTCACCTACGAAAAGCCGCTCGAGGACTTGCTCGATGCCGCCTTCGACAAGTACTGCCAGGAAGTACCTTGGGCCAACGACTACCAGCTCTCGCCCAAGAGCGTCCTGCGCGACATGCTGGAGAGCGCGAGCGACTTTAAGGGCTATATCCAAAAGCTCGGCATCGCCCGCTCCGAAGGCATTTTGCTGCGCTACCTGGCAGAGGCCTACCGTTCTCTCGACCGCACCGTGCCCATCGAGAAGCGCGACGAGCGCCTGCGCGACATTGTCTCGTGGCTGGGCTTTGTGGTGCGCTCGGTGGACTCGAGCCTGGTGGACGAGTGGGAGAACGCCGGCAACCCGGCGGCCCTCGACGCCGCGCCGCCGCAGGGCATCGACGAGGTCGTGGCGGATCGCCGCGGCTGCACGCTACTGGTGCGCAACGCGCTCTTCCGCCGCGTGACCCTTGCCGCTCGCGAGCACGTTCGCGACCTGGGCGAACTCGACGACGACTGGGGCATGAGCGAAATCCGCTGGCAAAAAGCACTCGACGCTTACCACGAGCAGCACGAGGAGATCCTCACCGACGGAGATGCCCGCAGCGCCGCGATGTTTTCCATCGACGAGAGCGACGAGAAGACCGATCACGTGTGGCACGTGCACCAGATCTTTGCCGACGAGGATGGCGACCACGACTTTGGCATCATGGGCGATGTCGATCTGGACGCCACGCAGGACGGCGGCGAGGTCATCCTCAAAAACTACCGCGTCGGCTTTATCGAGGACCTGCTCGAGGACTAGCCGAACATACTGGAATCAAAACCACCCCTAAAAGGGGTGGTTTGCTCTTAGGGTATAACCCTTGGATT
>UROZ01000002.1 GCA_900549655.1 uncultured Collinsella sp. | reverse complement strand
TCTCCCGGGGCCGGCCGGTCCGGCCCTCAGGGTATCGGGTTCCCACATTCATCCGTACATGTACGGATGAATGTGGGAGGTGTTCGGATGAAGTCGATAATCAAGGGTTCGCATCGAAGTGCCAAAGAAGTAAAAATTTCTCTAGCACACGACGGAAATCTTTGTTACTATAGTCGAGCTAACGGGTTGTGGCTCAGTTTGGTAGAGCACTGCGTTCGGGACGCAGGGGTCGCTGGTTCAAATCCAGTCAACCCGACCAGAGCATGAGGAGGGACCGCTTCTTGCGGTCCCTTTTTTTAGCTAGTGTTGTGATACCGCGATACCCGCGGTATACTCATTCGAGCTTGTCTCGCTGTATTGTGGAGGTCTACATGTTTGGACTGAGGGCTCCTGAGCTCATCATTATTCTCGTCGTTGTCCTGATTATCTTTGGGCCCAAGAACTTGCCGAAGCTCGGCAAGTCCCTCGGCTCTACCGTCAAGAATATCCGCGAGGGTATGGAGGGCGACGATAAGGCCGAGACCAAGCAGGCCGAGGAGGTCGTGGTCGAGCAGTCCGAGGAGGACAAGGAGATCGCTGAGCTCGAGGCCAAGCTCGCTGCTGCCAAGAAGAAGCAGGCAGAGGACAGCGACGCGGACGCAGAGTAGTCCCATCCCTTTGGGGTGAGCACCTGACCGGCTTGCCCGCAGGCTAGCCGGTCTTTTTCGTTTTGTTGACAGTTGATTGTTTGATCAGAGTTGGGGAGATATCCGTATGGACGCAAGCCAGATCGTACTGACCGCTGAGGGCCGCCAGAAGCTCGTCGAGGAGCTCGCTTGGCGTGAGGGCGATTACGCCAAGGAGATCGTCGAGGACATCAAGGAAGCCCGCGCGTTCGGCGACCTTTCGGAGAACTCCGAGTACGACGCCGCTAAGGACAAGCAGGCCCAGAACGCCGCTCGTATTGCCGAGATCCAGGCCATCCTCGCCAACGCTCAGGTTGCTGCCACCACGGGCGACCTGAGCGTCTCCATCGGTTCCACCGTTTCGCTGATTGATCCCAACGGCGAGGTCATGGAAGTCACGCTCGTCGGTACCACCGAGACCAACTCGCTCGAGCACAAGATTTCCAACGAGTCTCCGGTCGGTCACGCCATCATTGGTCACGGCGAGGGCGACTCCGTCGAGGTCGTTACGCCTTCCGGCAAGACTCGCGTCTACACCATCGCCAAGATCGCACGCTAGACCACGGTCCCGCGTAAAGGTATGTTTTCGCTCCCTGGGACCGAATCCTGGGGAGCGTTTTAGTTTGAGGAGCTAACTTATGGCAGAGAACCAGAACGCCGCCGATCAGGCATCGACGCTCAACGACGAGCGCGCCACCCGCCTGGCCAAGCGCGCCGCCCTGTTCGAGGCGGGCCAGAACCCCTATCCCGAGCACTCTGAGCTTGAGGACTACGTCGCCGATATCGAGGCTAAGTACGCCGAGCTTGCCGATGGCGAGGACACCGAGGACATCGTGAAGATCGCTGGCCGTGTGGTCGCCAAGCGCGGTCAGGGCAAGATCATGTTCATCGTCGTGCGCGATGCGACTGCCGAGATTCAGCTGTTCTGCCGCATCAACGACATGGACGAGGCTGCCTGGAGTACGCTCAAGGCCCTCGACCTGGGCGACATCCTGGGCGTGACCGGCGTGGTCGTGCGCACCCAGCGTGGCCAGCTTTCCGTTGCCCCTAAGAGTGCGACCCTGCTTGCCAAGGCCGTTCGTCCGCTGCCCGAGAAGTTCCACGGTCTTTCCGACAAGGAGACCCGCTATCGCCAGCGCTATGTCGACCTGATCGCCAACGACGACGTTCGCGAGACCTTCCGTAAGCGTTCGCAGATTCTCTCCACCTTCCGTCGCTTTATGGAGTCCGACGGCTACATGGAGGTCGAGACCCCCATCCTGCAGACCATCCAGGGTGGTGCCACGGCCAAGCCGTTCATTACCCACTTCAACGCGCTCGATCAGGAGTGCTACCTGCGTATTGCCACCGAGCTGCACCTCAAACGCTGCATCGTCGGTGGTTTTGAGCGCGTGTTCGAGATCGGCCGCATCTTCCGTAACGAGGGCATGGACCTTACCCACAACCCCGAGTTCACCACGATGGAGGCCTACCGTGCCTTCTCCGACCTCGAGGGCATGAAGGCGCTCGCCCAGGGCGTCATTAAGGCGGCTAACAAGGCCATCGGCAACCCCGAGGTCATCGAGTACCAGGGCCAGACCATCGACCTTTCTGGTGAGTGGGCCAGCCGTCCCATGACCGACATCGTCTCCGACGTGCTCGGCAAGCAGGTCACCATCGACACGCCGGTCGAGGAGCTTGCTGCCGCCGCGCGCGAGAAGGGCCTGGAGATCAAGCCCGAGTGGACTGCCGGCAAGATCATCGCCGAGATTTACGATGAGCTGGGCGAGGACACCATCGTCAACCCCACGTTCGTGTGCGATTACCCCATCGAAGTCAGCCCGCTCGCCAAGCGTTTTGAGGACGACCCGCGTTTGACCCACCGCTTTGAGCTGGTGATCGCCGGCCACGAGTACGCCAACGCATTCTCCGAGCTCAACGACCCGGTCGACCAGGCTGAGCGCTTTGCTGCCCAGATGGCCGAGAAGGCCGGCGGCGACGATGAGGCTATGGAGTATGACGAGGACTACGTGCGCGCCCTCGAGTACGGTATGCCTCCCGCGGGCGGCATTGGCATTGGTATCGACCGCGTGGTCATGCTGCTTACCAACCAGGCTTCTATCCGCGACGTCCTGCTGTTCCCGCACATGAAGCCCGAGAAGGGTTTCCAGTCCGGTGCCGCTGCCGCCAAGGCTGCCGAGGCCGGCAACGCCGCGAGCCCGTTCGTTAAGTCGCTTAAGCCCACGCTCGATTACTCCAAGATCGCCGTTGAGCCGCTGTTTGAGGAGTTCGTCGACTTTGATACCTTCTCCAAGAGCGATTTCCGCGCTGTGAAGGTCAAGGCATGCGAGGCCGTCAAGAAGTCCAAGAAGCTGCTGAACTTTACGCTCGACGACGGTACCGGTACCGACCGTACCATCCTCTCCGGTATTCACGCTTATTACGAGCCCGAGGACCTGGTCGGCAAGACCTTGCTCGCCATCACCAACCTGCCTCCGCGCAAGATGATGGGTATTCCCAGCTGCGGCATGCTGATCAGCGCTGTCCACGAGGAGGAGGGCGAGGAGCGTCTCAACCTGATCCAGCTCGACGCCTCCATCCCCGCCGGCGCAAAGATGTACTAGGGGGTTACGGCGTTTTACCAAACGCCGTAACCGCTCGACGCTGCGCGCCGCCCAGAGCGACAATTTGTCATTCAAAAGGCAAGGCATGACCAGAAGGTCTATGCCTTGCCTTTTTCATGCCAACTTGTTCGCTCTGGACGTCGCTCGCTGTCCGTCCTCTATCTGCGGCGTTGACTTGGTTGACACTTAGAACATCGATGTAGTCATTGGGGACGTTCTTAAACGACTACCCAACGGCTATTGCGCACATGGCTCGCATGACAGCCGTCTCTTTTATGTTTCCTTTAGCCGTTGCTGCCTAGGATGGGGGTTAGTCGGTAGGAAGGGAGCCCCTGTATGGACGATGTGAGCGAGCGTGCAATCGAAGAGGACATGCTCGATCAGTTCAATTACTTTGATGATGAGGATGAGGAGCTAATCGATCGTCGCGAGCCAGCGCCGCTTGATTCCTTTGATCTGGTCGATGAAGAGCCCAACGAGGACGAGGGCGAATCAACGGAGCCCCCACAGTCTTCGCGCCTGGACTCGCTGCTTTCGAGAGTCCCTATGCACCACGGCGCTCGTGCCGGTGCACTCCATATGAAAACTGACTGGCGCCAGATCGTGACGGCAGGCGATGAGCTTGCCGTCGATGCTCCGCTCACCGATAAGTCATCCATCATCTGCCGCACCGGCATGCTTATGCTGGCAAGCGGAACGGGTGCCTGGCGCGTGCGCGATACCATGAATCGTGTTGCCGCTGTGCTCGGCGTCACGATTCACGTCGACCTGAGTCTTCTGTCGTTTGAGTGCACCTGCATCGAAGATGGCCACTGCTTTAACGAGGTTGTCAGCCTGCCCACAACGGGAGTCAATACCCATCGCATTTGGATGATGGAGAGCTTCTTAAAGGAAATCGAGACGTATGGGCGCCGGTTTACCGTGCACGAATACCACGAGATGCTCAAGACCGTTGAGAGCTCGAAGCCCGATTACGCTTCCTGGCAACAGGGCCTTGCGGCAGCCTGTGCTTGCGGCGCCTTCGTCTTCTTGCTCGGCGGCGGCCCTATCGAGATGGCCTGCGCATTCGTAGGCGCTGGTGTCGGTAACTTTGCTCGCTCCCATATTCTCAAGCAGGGTCTTGGCCAGTTTAGCGCGCTGACGACTGGTGTTGCGCTCGCTTGCGTTTCGTATCTGCTGGCATTGCTCGGCCTTGGCCAGGTCATACCGGGGGCAATGTCGCACCAAGAAGGCTATATCGGCGCCATGCTCTTTGTGATTCCCGGCTTTCCCCTCATTACGGCAGGCCTCGACATCGCTAAGCTCGATATGCGAAGCGGCATTGAACGTCTTTCGTATGCTGTGTCGATTATTGTGATGGCGACCCTCGTAGGTTGGATGGTTGCCGAATGTGTGGGGCTGGCACCGGATGATTTTGCCCCGCTCGGCCTTTCGCCGCTTGCCCTTACGCTCCTGCGCGTGGTGATGAGCTTCGTTGGCGTATTCGGCTTCTCGGTGATGTTCAACAGCCCGGTAAAGATGGCCGCGGCAGCTGGGCTGATCGGCGCCGTGTCCAATACCTTGCGCCTTACGCTCGTCGATGCGCCGACGCTGTTTCCCTTTCTGGGCCTGAGCGTAGGTATGCCTCCCGAGGCGGCAGCGTTTATCGGCGCGCTGGTATCGGGACTGCTGGCAAGCTTGGCCGAAGTCAAGCTCACCTACCCACGTATCGCCCTCACGGTGCCATCAATTGTCATTATGGTGCCGGGTTTGTATCTGTATCGCTCGATGTATTACATGTGCACCTTCGACACAGTCAATATGCTCGGTTGGTTTGTGCGTGCAGTGCTCATCGTGGCGTTTTTGCCCGTTGGTCTGGGTGTGGCACGTACACTCACCGACCCTCGCTGGCGCCACACCAGCTAATTGGTGCAAAGAGGACAGGGTACTTTGCACCAAATGAGTTGCGGTGAAATAGAGGCTGAATTGCTGCTTAAAGGGTCAAAACAGTCCGTATTCCACCGCAACTTATGGGGTCGGGGGATTATCGGTGCCCTGCATCTTCATAAACTCAACGCTTACGAAGCGCATGCGTTTCGTGCTAGGCTGGTTCCACCACATAAGTAGTCGCAGACGCGCGTACCACGGGCGGGCGAGATGAAGTTCCAACAGCTCCATCTTGCCCGCCCGTTTTTGTTGCGTGGCGCCGCGGTACAACACAGAGAGGAATCTGCCCTTTATGCCTATCAACAAACGAGAGAGCCTGCTGTTCACCTTTATCATGTGCTTTTGCATGGTGCTCTGGATGAGCATCTACAACGTTGCCCTGCAGCACGGGGCCATCAACGGCGAGGTCGTTGCCACTGCGTGGCTCGGCTTCCCCGTTGCCTACATTTTTGCCATGTGCTGCGACTGGTTCGTCGCCAGCCCGCTCGCCAAGGGTTTCGCCTTTAAGTACTTGGTCACGCCGGGCAAGAGCTCGCCGCTTGCCATGACGCTCGCCGTCAGCTCCTGCATGGTTGTTCCCATGGTTATCATCATGTCGCTGTACGGTGCCTGCGAGGGTCTGACGCACATGCCCGGCGGCATCCTTGCGAACCTGTATTCCGTGCCCGCGATCTGGATGATCAACATCCCGCATAATTTTGTGATGGCGCTGCCGTGGAACCTTTTGGTAGCCGGTCCGATTTCCCGCTTCGTCTTCCGTCGCGCCTTCCCTGTGGGGACGGTTTTCGAGGAGGAGCATGCCGAGCTCTTGGAGCAGGCTATGGCTCCTGAGTGCGAGTAGCTCGCTTAGGGATCTGCTGAGCGCGGGCGACTTGCTTGGTTGGAGCCCTAAGCGTGGATAGCTCTCTCGGCGACATCGCGGGCGTGAGCGGTGCACATGACCGGAGGGCCCGTGCTGCTCCGTTGCCCGACGTGCTAGCGCGCAGAACAATCTGTTGGTGCATTCGGCGGCTGCTGAAGCGTTTCGGCAGCCGCTTTTTATACGGAGTTTAAATACAACAGTCTGTTGTATTACGTAGAGTGGTATATCTCTAGCGGGAAAAATGCGAGAGACGGAGCATTATGGCGTTGCTAGTAGGACTGGACGTAGGGTCGACGACGACCAAAGTTTACGCGATGCACGAGGATATGACCGAGGCGTGGTGGGGATATCGCCGCCACGGGGCGTGTCAGACAGCGAGCGTGCGCGCCATGCTCGGCGAGCTCGCCGAGCGCTTTCCCCATGAGTCACTGCGCGTTGCGGTGACCGGCTCGGGTGCGCGCGATATCGCGACCGCGCTGGGCGCCTCGTACGTTCAGGAGGTGGTCGCCAACGCGCTCGCGATCAGCAGGTTCTATCCGCAGACGCGCTGCGCCATCGAGCTGGGCGGCCAAGACGCCAAGATGATCTTCTTCCGCACCAACGATAAGGGAGACATCGAGGTTGCCGACATGCGCATGAACGGCTCGTGCGCAGGCGGTACCGGTGCATTTATCGACGAGATGGCAAAGCTCATGGGGGTCGGCACCGAATCGGGCGAGTTCGAGCAGCTCGCAAGCCGGGGAACGACCGTCCACGAGGTCTCGGGCCGCTGCGGCGTGTACGCAAAGACCGATATCCAGCCGCTGCTCAACGAGGGCATTCCTACCACCGACCTGGCGCTTTCGGCGCTTCACGCGGTCGCCCGCCAAACGATCGGCGGTCTGGCCCAGGGTATCGACATCGAGCCGCCGGTAATCTTCGAGGGCGGTACGCTCGCCTACAACCCCACACTGGTCCGCGTGTTCCGGGAGCAACTGAATCTATCGGACGATCAGGTTATCGTCCCGCGCGATCCGCAGATCATGGTCGCGCGCGGTGCCGCCCTGTCGCTGACCGACATGTTCGCATCGTCCCAACCGATCGACCTTCCCGACGCTTTTGTCCGGCTGGATAAGCTCGAGACGGTCGCGCCCGCAAGCGGGGAGGGACGTCTTGCCCAGCCCTTTTTTGCCACACCTGCCGAGCAGGCGGATTTTACGGCACGCCATGGCAAAGAGACGCCGGCAAAGGGTCCGGATGCGTATGCGCCCGGAGAGACGGTGCGTGTGGCGCTCGGTATCGATTCGGGGAGCACGACGACCAAGTTCGTCCTGGTCGATGAGGCGGGTGAGCTTGTCGATTCGTTCTACGCGTCTAATAACGGCAGACCGCTCGACGTCGCCCAACAGGGTCTTGTCAGCTTGAAGAACCGCTGGGAGACAGCGGGAGTCACGCTTGCGATCGATGCCGTGGGCACCACGGGATACGGCGAGGAGCTTTTCGCGCGCGCGTTCCACGCCGACTACCATACGGTCGAGACGGTCGCGCACGCCCGCGCCGCGTGCGCATGCGTTCCCGATGCGACCTTCGTGCTCGACATCGGCGGACAGGATATGAAGGCCATCTGGCTCAACCACGGCGTGCTGACCGATATCGTCGTCAACGAGGCGTGCTCTGCGGGCTGCGGCTCGTTCCTCGAGGGTTTTGCCAAAAACCTCGGAATAGCCGTTGAGGATATCGCGACCGAGGCATTTTCGTCCAAAGCCCCCGCCGTTCTCGGCAGCCGCTGCACGGTGTTCATGAACAGCAGCGTCGTCTCCGAGCAGCGGCGCGGTAAGGGTCCGGGCGACATCATGGCCGGTCTCTGCCGTTCGATTATCGAGAACGTGTTCACCAAGGTCATTCGCGTTTCAAATCTCAACCGTCTGGGCGACAAAGTCGTCGTCCAGGGCGGCACGTTCCGAAACGACGCGGTGCTGCGCGCATTCGAGCAGTATCTGGGCAAACCCGTCACGCGTGCGCCCCACCCGGGGCTGATGGGCGCTATCGGTATCGCCCTGCTCGCGCGCGAGGAATGCCGCAAGGGCGACGCCGGCACGTCGTTTATCGGGCTCGATGCCGTGGAGCGCTTCGAGCATCGCGAGTTCGGCGGCGTTACCTGCCGTCGGTGCAACAACCGCTGCCAGCGCGCGGTCGTGGCATTTGGCGACGGCTCGCTTTACGTCACGGGCAATCGCTGCCCGCGCGGCGGCGCCATCTCATGGGATGAGCTCGTGCGCGAGGTTCCCGCGGCGGAGGAGCTGCGTCCGCAGGGTGCTTGCGAGGCACAGGCACCCGGCACGGGGCGCGACCGGACCGCGGCTGCCCCCAATCTCTTTGTCGACCGCGAGAAGCTGCTGTTCGAGTCGTACCCCACGGTTCCCGTCAGCGGGGGGCGCGATGTCACGATCGGTATTCCCCGTGTGCTCGAGTTCTGGGACACCATGCCGTTCTGGTCGACGTTCTTCAGCACGCTCGGCTTTAAGGTGCGCGTCTCGGGACGCAGCACCAAGGCGATGTACGAGCGCGGTCTGGCGCACGTCACATCCGACACCGTGTGCTTCCCGGCCAAGCTCGTCCACGGGCACATCCGCAATCTCGTCGACGCCGGCGTCGACCGCATCTTCATGCCCGTCATCACGACGGTGCCCACCGAAAACACCGCCTCTACCAGCGAGTGGATGTGCGCCGTCGTAAAGGGATACCCCTACGTGATGCGCAATTCCGATAACCCGGAGGAGCGTTTCGGCGTTCCGTTCGATACGCCGCTGTTCCACTGGTACGACGAGGGCGACCGAAACCGCCAGCTCAAGGCGTGGTGCAAGGAGACCTTCGATATCGATGCCGACCTGGTTGCCAAGGTGACCGAGCAGGCGGACCGCGCGCAGGAGACGTTTGAGAACCAGCTGCAGCTGCGCGGCAGGCAGGTGCTCGAGAACGTGCACGAGGACGGCGGCTACGCGGTGGTGATCGCTTCGCGCCCGTACCACAACGATCCGCTGGTCAACCACGGGCTGCCCAAGCTCTTCTCTGAGCGCGGCATCCCCGTGCTGACGCCCGATGCGGTGCCGGGGGTCTGCAACGTCGATCTTTCCAACAGCCGCATCGACATCGTGAACAACTACCATGCGCGCATGCTGTCGTGCGCGGTCATCGTCGCATCGACGCCCGAGCTCGAGCTCGTGCAGATGGGCAGCTTCGGCTGCGGCCACGATGCGTATCTCACCGACGAGATCGCGCGCATGATGGGCGAGATGGGCTCCAAGGTTCCGATGATGATCAAGCTCGATGAGAGCGACGTCGCCGGTCCCATGGGCATTCGCGTGCGTTCGTTTATCGAGTCGGTCAACCGTCGTCGCGCGGAGGAGCGTGCCGAGGGCGCCCGGGTGCACGCGGTCCATCCGCTCGACGACCCGTATAAGGTCAAGTACACCAAGCGCGACCGGCACGACAAGATCGCGCTGGTCCCCAACACCTCCCATGCGTTCTGCAGGCTCATGACCGCGGCGATGCGCAATCAGGGCGTGCGCGCCGAGGCCCTTGATATCGGGCGCGAGGATGCCATCCGCCTGGGCAAACGCTATGTGCACAACGACATCTGCTTCCCCGCGCAAATCGTGATCGGCGAGGCGCTCGCGGCACTCGAGAGCGGTAAGTACGACCCGCACGACGTCGCCGTGGTGACTGGCAAGTATATCGGCGACTGCCGCCTGACGCACTACATGCCCCTGCTGCGCCGCGCGCTCGACGACGCGGGATACGACTATGTCCCGGTGCTCACCAACGACGACGTCGATGCCCACAATGCGCATCCGGGCTTCAAGCTCGGCCTTGGCCCGAGCATCCAGATCGCCTACGGTCTTCCCATGATCGATGCCCTCGAGGCCATGCTTAGGCGCATCCGTCCCTACGAGCTCGAGAAGGGCGCGGCGGACGCTGCGTTCGACCGCGCGCTCGATGAGGTTATCGAGGGCATGGAGCGCTCCGGGCTGAGAGGCCAGGCGACGGGCTTCAAACGCGCGCTTGCGATCATGGACGCCGTTCCGTACGACCGCTCGAACCCGCATCCGACCGTTCTCATCGTGGGCGAGTACCTGCTCAATTTCCATCTCGGCGCCAACCACGAGATCGAGCGCTACCTCGAGGACAACGGGCTCGAGGTCATCGAGGCGCGCATGACCGACGTGATCCGCAAGACCTATTTCTACAAGCATGCGCAGTCGCGCGAGTTCCACGTCGACCTGTCGCTGCCCGAAAAGGCCTGGTACGCCACGGCGGACAACCTGTTCGAGCTCGCGCACGACCGTTGCGACCGCCTGGGCGCGGCGAGCCCGCTCTACGAGCCGCCGACGCGCATGCCCGAGCTCGTGCGCGCGAGCGATAAGATCCTGCACCATACGTTCGATGCGGGCGAGGGCGTGCTGATTCCGGCGGAGATTCTCGAGCACGCCAAGCGCGGCTGCCGCAACTTCGTGATCCTGCAGCCGTTCGGGTGTCTGCCCAACCATGTCGTGGGGCGCGGGCTCATCCATGCGCTCAAGGAGCAGTATCCCACGGCGCAGTTCCTGCCGCTCGACTACGATCCCGACGTGAGCTTCGCCAACGTGGAGAACCGTCTTCAGATGCTCATCATGAACGCCAAGGCGCAGGGGTGCGGTGAGGCGCATGGCGAGACCGCGTAAGGACGCCGATGCGCCCGATGCACGCACCCGTATCATCGAGGCGTTTTGGGAGCTCATCGAGAACAACAGCATCTTCGAGCTGTCGGTTGGCGAGGTGACCCGCGCCGCCCAGTGCAATCGCGGAACGTTTTACTACTATTTTCACGATTTCGATGAACTCGTCGCCATCGCCATAGCCCAGCTGCTGCAGGATAACGAGCTCATCACCGATGCCCTCTGGCATTTTTCGAGCGAGGGCGACCTTTCGGCGTTCGACCGGCGCGACGTCCGCTGCCTGCTGCAGCGCATCGTCATCACCATGAGGGCGGGTGCCGCCGAGCAGGTCGTGCAGGGCATCCATACGATCATCATCGACCGCGTGAGAGAGATCGTCCACCCCGACGGAGAAGAGCTCAAGGCAGATTCGAGCTTTGCGGTGGGCTTTCTGGTCTCGGGCATCATGGGCTTTGTGATGGCGGTCGGCTTTGCCCGGGAGGGCGGCGAGGAGATAGACCTCGAGCAGCCGGGGGACAGCGCGTGCGCGTACCTGAGGGCGGTCGCCATGCAGACGGTGGAAACGGTCGCGCAAGTCGAGGGCGTCGATACATCCGAGCTGCTCGAACGCGTCTCCAAGGAGGCCGATGCCTATCGCGCATCGCGTGCGACGAGTCCCGACGTGGTGAAAGACGCCTAGGGTTTCTCTTGCGGGGCGCCTGTCGCGCATCGCGCGGTGAGTCCCGCGATGCGGTCATAACCTGCATTCATGTGAGCCGGGTTTATAGATATTCCTCCAGCTGTTAACATAGACAACCTGTGGGTAAAGAGACAAAAGCGCCGCCGACGGGCGGGCGTTTTGATTTCGATGAACTCATGTAAGGAAACGAGCATGTTAGATAGATTTACCGATCGAGCGCGCAAGGTCATGTCGATGGCCAAACAGGAGGCGCTCGATCTGCACTCAAATAAGGTGGGCACCGAGCACTTGCTGCTCGCGCTTGCCAAGGAGGACGAGGGCATTGCCGCCGAGGCGCTGCGCTCGCTCGACATCTCCTACGATGACATCATGGATACTCTCAAAGAGGTCCAGACCACGGTTCCCGAGCCCAGCGAGGAGACCGAGGCGGCCAAGCTTGCCTTTACGCCGCTCGTCATTAGCGTGATGGAGCGCTCCTTCCGCGTGGCGCGTGAGAACAACCAGACCTATGTGTCGACCGAGCACTTGCTGATTGGCATCGTCGAAGAGGGTAACGGCATGGCCATGGACATCCTCATGCGCCTGGGTGTGTCGTCCGCCTCCATCAAAAAGGCTATCGAGAAACTTACCGCCAAGGACCAGGACAAGAAGCGTCCGCTCGCCGGCGCCGGTGCCGGGCGTCCCGGTGCGGGCCTGCCGTTCTTTAGCGGCTCGGACGCGTCGCAGCAAAAGGGGAGCGGCACCGATACGCTTAAGCAGTTCGCCACCAACCTTACGCAGAAGGCGCGCGACGGCGAGCTCGACCCTGTAATTGGTCGCGAAAAGGAAGTCCAGCGTATGATGGAGATCCTTTCGCGTCGCACCAAGAACAATCCGCTTATCTTGGGCGACCCCGGCGTGGGCAAGACGGCCATCGTCGAGGGTCTGGCTCAGCAGATTGCAGCTGGCAACGTGCCCGAGAACCTTATGAACCAGAACATCTGGACGCTCGACCTGCCGGGCCTCGTTGCGGGCGCCAAGTATCGCGGTGAGTTTGAGGAGCGCCTCAAGAACGTGATCCAGGAGGCCACCGAGGCTGACGACGTCATCCTGTTTATTGACGAGATGCACACCATCATCGGTGCCGGTTCTGCCGAGGGCTCCATCGACGCGAGCTCCATGCTCAAGCCCGTGCTCGCGCGCGGTGCCTTCCAGATTATCGGCGCCACCACGGCCGAGGAATTCCGCAAGTACCTCACCAAGGACCCGGCCTTCGAGCGTCGCTTCCAGACCATCGATGTCGAGGAGCCGAGCGTCGAGGACACGGTCAAGATCCTGACCGCGCTCAAGCCGCGCTACGAGGAGCACCACCATGTGCGCTATACGCAGGGTGCTATCGAGGCCGCCGCGAACCTCTCCGACCGCTACATCCAGGATCGCTTCCTGCCCGATAAGGCCATCGACCTCATCGACGAGGCCGGTGCCCGCGCTCGCATCGCCGCGAATCGTGCGCCCGAGCCGGTGCGCGAGGCCGAGCATCGCGTGGAGGAGCTTAAGGCCGCCGCGCAGGAGGCCACCGAGAGCGACGACATGAACAAGGCCGCCGAGATCACCGAGCAGCAAAAGGCTGCCGAGATTGAGCTCGCCGAGGCCAAGGCTGCCTGGACGGCCGAGCTCGACGCCAGCCCGCTCACCATCGATGTCTCCCAGATTGCCGACATCGTGTCCGTGACCTCGGGCGTGCCGGTTTCCTCGCTCACCGAGAGCGAGAGCCGGCGCCTGCTGCAGACCGAAAGCGTGCTCAAGACGCGCATCATCGGCCAGGATGAGGCAGTCGAGGCCGTCGCCAAGGCCGTGCGCCGCAGCCGCTCGCCGCTCAAGGACCCGCGTCGTCCCGGTGGTAGCTTTATCTTCCTTGGTCCCACCGGCACAGGCAAGACCGAGCTCGCCAAGACGCTCGCCGAGTATCTCTTTGGCAGCAAGGACGCGCTCATCAGCTTCGATATGTCGGAGTTTGGCAGTGAGTTCGAGGTCTCCAAGCTCATCGGTAGCCCCCCGGGCTATGTGGGCCACGACGAGGGCGGCCAGCTCACCAAGGCTGTTCGCCGTCACCCGTACTCGGTCGTGCTGTTCGACGAGATCGAGAAGGCGCACCCCGACATCTTCAATATCCTGCTGCAGGTGTTGGAGGAGGGCCGTCTGACCGATAGCCAGGGCAAGACGGTCGACTTCCGCAATACGGTGATCATCATGACGTCAAACGTGGGCGCCCGCGAGATCGCGCAGGATGCGAGCGTTGGCTTTGGCACCACCGGCGAGCAGGGCCTCACCTCGAGTGAGATCCGCGGCCGCGCGATGGGCGAGCTCAAGCGCCTGTTCCGCCCCGAGCTGCTCAACCGTATCGACGACATCGTGGTGTTCCAGAAGCTCTCGGGCGAGAACCTGACCAAGATTGCGCACCTGCTGGTGGACGATCTGCGCCAGCGCCTGATCGCAAACGGCATGAACATCAAGCTTACCGATGCGGCCTACGACAAGATTGTGGCGGAGGGTACCGACCTCACCAACGGCGCGCGTCCGCTGCGTCGTGCCATCCAAAAGCTCATCGAGGATCCGCTGTCCGAGGAACTGCTGGCTGGCGAGTGGGGCGAGGGCGATACCGTCCTGTGCGACGTGGCCGATGGCAAGTTTGTCTTTAGCCGCGGCACGGGCGAGATCCCGGCACCGCGTCCGGCGGGCACGCTTGGTGGCGATACCGCCCCGGCGGTACCGCACACCGGCAACGCCGCGCCCGTGAGCGGCGGCGTGACCTCGGGCCCCGGCGGCATGATGCAAGCCGGTTCCGGCGCGCTGTAGGGCGTGGCGACAATTTGATACGCGCAATCGAGGCGCTCCGGAAAGGGCGCCTCGATTTGTAGAGCTGCGGAAGTTGTGACCGTTACGCTATACGGTCCACCGTTAGCCGATGATGCGAGGGCGCTCGGCGTTTTCGACTGGTTTATGCACGCAAAGTCTGGGAATATACAAGTCGCATGTCTTACTGTCTAACCAGTTGCGCCAAGGAGGCACCATGGACTACAAGATTACCGGCTACGAGCCCGCCCAGCTGTTCCATTTCTTTGAGGAGGTCAGCGCGATCCCCCGTGGGTCTGGCAACGAGAAGGGCATCAGCGATTTCCTGGTTGCGTTTGCCAAGGAGCGCGGCCTCGATGTGTACCAGGACGAGGTCTACAACGTCATCATTCGCAAGCCCGCATCTGCCGGTGCCGAGAATGCCCCGACCGTGATGCTGCAGGGCCACATCGATATGGTGTGCGACAAGTTGGGCTCCGTTGAGCACGACTTTACGACCGATGGTATCGACCTGGTCGTCAAGGACGGCGTCCTCACCGCTAACGGCACCACTCTGGGCGCCGACAATGGTATCGCCGTCGCGCTTATGCTTACCGTGCTCAACGACGATTCGATTACCCATCCGGCCCTCGAGTGCGTGTTCACCACCGACGAGGAGACTGGCCTGGTCGGCGCCGAGACGCTCGACAAGTCCCAGATTAGCGCCCGCACCATGATCAACCTTGACTCCGAGGAAGAGGGCGTTGCCACCGTCAGCTGTGCCGGCGGCGTCGTCGTTACCTACACCTGCCCGATCGCGCGCGAGCACAAGACCGGTAGCACCCTCACGCTCGACATCTCCGGCCTGCTGGGCGGCCACTCCGGCAGCGATATCAACCTGGAGCGCGGCAACGGCAACCTCATCATGGCCCGCATCATCGACCGCCTGATGGTTGCCGGCGAGCCCGCCATCGTTAGCTTTAACGGCGGCACCAAGGACAACGCCATCAACCGTGAGTGCAAGGCTGTTCTGGTCTACGCCGACCACGCTGCCGCCGAGGCCGCGGCCCAGATCGCAAAGGGCATCATCGCCGACGTCACTGCCGAGCTCGAGGTCTTCGACCCCGGCTTTACTTGCACCGTCGAGATTGCCGATGACGCCGAGGTCGAGGCCATGGACCAGAAGTCCGCGCTTGCCCTCATCCGCGCCCTGCGCCTTGCCCCTAACGGCGTGATTCGCCGCAACGTCGCCACCGACGGCTCCGTCGAGGTTTCCTCCAACATCGGCGTGGTCGCCACCTCCGATGACGAGGTCAAGATTATGCTGTCCCCGCGCTCTTCGATCACCTCGCTGCAGAACGAGTTCAAGGACCGTCTGCAGACGCTGGCCGATGTCCTGGGCTTCGACGCCAAGTTTGAGTTTGAGTATCCCGGCTGGAGCTATGCCGAGCATTCGCCGGTCCGCGAAGTCTTTGTCGAGAGCTATCGAGAGCTCTTTGGCTCCGAGCTGCGCATCGAGTCCATTCACGCCGGCCTTGAGTGCGGCCTGTTTGCCGAGGCTCTGCACGGCCTGGACGCCATCGCCGTGGGCCCGACGCTCTCCGATGTCCACACCCCGGACGAGAGCATGGAGCTCGCTTCTGCCGAGCGCTTCTACGAGCTGCTCATCGACGTCCTCAAGCGCCTCGCTGCGTAAAGGTTGCGCTAGCAGCAGTCCGAGTCACGTGCTAGCGGATTGCAAATGACATTATGAGAGGGGGCACCCGGTCTTTTGCGACGGGTGCCCCCTCTCTTTTGTTTGATAATTGCGAAATTACGGCCACCTAGTCCATTTCTGCCCTGATGAGGTCGAGGGCGCGCTGGCAGTTTTCGCGGACGGGGCCGAGCATATGCTCGCGCAGGTCCGCCATGCCGGGCAGGTCGGCGTATTCGTCCATGACCTCTTCCATGCAAATGGGTACCTCGTAGGCGAGGTCCATCATGGTCGCAAAGCAAAACTTCTCGGATAGCCCGGCATCGGTGAGCGTCGCCTCCAGCGTGGGGTCGCCCATACCGTGGTATCGGCGGATAGCGCCTGGACCGATGCACCCCACACGATTTTCGCCGCCAACGCTCATGGCAAGGCGCGCCCGGCGGCGCATGCGCTCATACGCCAAACCCGACGCGACATCGTACATTCGAGCCATCATGGCTGCGCCGTCGTTTCCAAGGAGCAGGGAATAGTTTTTCGCGTGCGCATCCGGTGCGCCGATGATGGCGTTAAAGAAAAGTATCTGCGTAAACAGATACAGGTTAAGTTGATGGTGGCTCGTATTTACGAGGAGCTCTTGAATGTCACGTGTGGTCGGGCCGCCGTCTGCCGTGTACTTTTGGGCGGGCATCACCCCAAGTGCCTGACAGAGGTCTTCTTGATGTAGGCGCCTGATCGTTCCGTCTTTGACTTTCACGCGGTCATAGCGCTCAACAATGAGGGCAGGTTCGTCCTCAAACATACGATATTCGACGTTTGCCGTTGCGATGCCGGCGCGCTGGGCGCTTTTCATGCAGACAAACTCATTGAGAGCCTCGAGTTTAAATCCGATAACGCCATTTTTGAAAATATGCGTCGTGGGCGAGGAGCCCATGCATTCGCACCAGCGGCCGTTTATGAACGCGAGCGCGAACTTGCCCTGGTTGCCTCCAAGTGACCAACTTTCATCTAGACCCATCCACGATGCATCGCGGTCATCTCTGATCGACTTGAGACGAAGAGCAATTTCGTGGTTGTCTATAGGGCGGTATTCGCCAGCGCGATGCAGGACGGCGTCGGTATCTTCTTCGGCACAAAACTGCACGCCGCCCGGACAGTCGAGTCCGATATGGCTGAGCAACGCAACGGGATTGTTGGGCCTAACGTCGAATTCGGCGGCAATCGCTTTTCGTTGGTCCTCGCTGTCGGGTAGAAGGCCAAACAGGTACGGATTCATGACCTGTTGTCCGTATGTGCGATTCGATACGGGTATGTTGGTCGATAGGGCTGGCCCGTCATAGTCATGATCGTAGGTAAAGCTGATAAGACCGTTCTCATCTTGCGTGAGCGTTCCAGCAGGCACGCCGCAAATAATGGTCCGAAGTGATGTTCTGGCCATTGGCTATTTCCCTTCGGGCATGGCTTGGCTAGATGCGTTTGTGGCAATCGAGACTCCGAGATTGGACATGGCGAAATCGGCGAAGACCTCGTCGTAGAGTGCGGATGTAAAGGGGGCATCTGCAAGAGCCGGAATGGTTGTGCTGCGGCGGTTGCGATGATGAAGACGTTGGGCGTGATGGCGTCTGGAGGTGCTGCAAGGTTGATCAGCATGCGGGGCGTCGACTGGTTGCTCATTTTTCGTTTCGCCTATATCCCCTTGAGCGGCGAGCGCCAGTCCAAGAGCACCGAAAACTGCCAGCAGCTTGTCGAGCCGAATGCCCGTGGCATCTCCCAGCTCGAGCGATGCGAGCAGGCGTTCCGAAACACCGGCTTTTATAGCGAGGGCGGCACGGGTGATCCCCTGCGCCTCGCGCGCCTGACGCACGTAGATGCCGGCTTGGCGCGGCGTGGTGATGGGAAGGGTATCCATGGCAATCTCCTAACGTGCAGACTTTTGCATCCTAGTATGACATGCAAAAGTCTGCATGAAAAGGCCCATGCAAAACTCTGCATGAGACCTCATACGGACGTTTAGTTTTGAAGGGTGTTTTACAGCACCAAAAAACCCAAGTGTTCCAGCAGGATCTTGAGGCCGATAAGGATGAGCACGACGCCACCCACGATGGTGGCGGGTTTTTCGTAGCGCGCGCCAAAGGTGTGGCCGATCGCTACGCCGGCGACGGAGAAGATAAACGTTGTGACGCCGATAAGCGATACAGCGGGCACGATGTCAACCGAGAGCGCGGCAAACGAGATGCCCACGGCCAGGGCGTCGATTGAGGTGGCGATGGCGAGGATCAGGTACTCGCCCAGTTCAATCTTCTCGGCATCCTTGCCGTCGCCTTCATCCTCGTCCTCGGTAAAGGCCTCCCACAGCATTTTGCCGCCGATGAAGGCGAGCAGGATAAAGGCGATCCAGTGGTCGATGGGGCCGATGATGCTCATGAATTGACTGCCAAGCGCCCATCCGATCACGGGCATGCCTGCCTGGAAGCCGCCAAAGAACAGGCCGAGCACTACGGCGACCTTAAGGTTGATCTTCTTCATGCCAAGGCCCTTGCAGATGGATACGGCAAAGGCGTCCATCGAAAGGCCAACGGCGAGCAACACGAGCTCTGCGAGTCCCATAGTCTGGCTCCCTCTCTGCGGGCGGGCCCGCGTGTACCTCTTGGGGGAGTAACAAAAAAGACTCGTGGCGTACGCGTTGCGCGCACAGCCACGAGTCTCGTTCATTAAGGCAAGCCAGGCCGCATCGGCCAGTGTGTTGACTTGCCGCGCCACCGGAGGCGAACCCGATCACGCGACTACTCCCTCATTTATGCGAATCCCGATGCTACCACATAAGCAGCTCATTTGGATTGGGGCTCTCAGCTGTGTTCGCTCATTCTGTAAGCATCGGATTTTGCGGGCGTCACAGGGGCAAACCGTGAGAAACTTATTGACGTTTATGGAGCGTATACGATGGGAGCGATGCCTTGGATAAGAACGAGCTGCAAAAGCGTATGGAACAGGCCATCCGCCTGACTGCCCCCGGTCAGCCGATCCGCACCGCCCTCGACATGATCATTGCCGGTCACCTGGGCGCCCTTATCTGCGTCGGCGACACCGAAAACGTGCTCGCCGCCGGTAACGACGGCTTCCCGCTCAACATTTCGTTTACCTCGAACCGCCTGTTCGAGCTCTCCAAGATGGACGGTGCCATCGTTATCGATGGCGACCTCACCCAGATCCTGCGTGCCAACTTCCACCTCAATCCCGATCCCTCGCTCGCCACGAGTGAGACGGGCATGCGTCACCGTACTGCCGCTCGCATGTCGGTGCTCACCGACGCCATCGTGATCTCGGTTTCGGCTCGTCGTGCCGTCGTCAACGTGTACGTTCACGGCAAGAGCTACGAGATCCAGCCCGTCACCACCATCATGAGCTCGGTCAACCAGCTCGTCGCCACGCTCCAGACTACCCGTCAGTCGCTCGATCGCTCCCTGCTGCGCCTGACGGCCCTCGAGCTCGACGACTACGTTACGCTCGCCGACATTACCGGTATTTTCTCGAGCTTCGAGATCATGCAGCAAGCAAAGACCGAGCTTAAGGATTGCATCGTCAAGCTGGGCAACCAGGGCAAGCTCGTGCAGATGCAGCTCGAGCAGCTCGCCGGTTCCAGCATGGATACCGAATACGACTTGATGATCCGCGACTACGCAAGCGATTCCTCCGAGGCAAACGCCGAGAAGATTCGCGCCGAGCTGAGCCGCATGACGCCTAAGGACCTGTCCGACCCGCAGCATGTGGCGGCGGTTCTGGGCTATGACGACCTGGACGAGGACTCCGTCATGACGCCGCTGGGCCTGCGCACGCTTTCGCGCGTGTCCGTCGTGCGCGACGGCGTGGCCGAGAAGATCGTCGACGAGTACGGCTCGCTGCAGGAGCTCATGGATGACATCAGCGAGGATCCGGAGCGCCTGGGCGACTTTGGCGTTAACAACCCTGCCATTCTTGCGGACTCCCTGTACCGCATGAAGGGCACCAAACAGGGGAACGCATAATGGCGCCCGTATGCGCCGTGGTCGTTGCCGGTGGCAGCGGCCAGCGCTTTGGTAACCCCGGCGGCAAGCAGCTCGTCAATGTAGCGGGCCGTCCGCTTATGAGCTGGTCCATCCGCGCGTTTGACCGTAGCGATAAGGTCGGCCACATCGTCGTGGTTTGCCCTGACGAGCGCCGTGCCGAGATGCGCCGCCTGGCCATCGACCCGTTTGACTATGACACGCCCATCAGTTTTGCCGATGCCGGCGATACCCGCCAGGACTCCACCCGTGCCGGCGTGCACGCGGTGCCGGCGGGCTTTGAATACGTCGCCATTCACGATGGCGCTCGTCCGCTCATCACGACCGAGGCCATCGATCATGCGATCGACGTGCTTGTGGGCGACCGCTCGCTCGACGGTGTCGTGTGCGGTCAACCCGCGATCGACACACTCAAGATCGTCGACGGCGATAACATCGTCGAGACGCCGCCGCGTGAGCTTTATTGGGCTGCGCAGACGCCGCAGATCTTTAGCGTCGATGCTATGAAGCGCGCCCACGCTGCAGCCATTGCCGAGGGCTTTATCGGCACCGATGATTCGTCGCTGGTCGAGCGCATGGGTGGGCGCGTCCGCTGCGTCCAGAGCCCGCGCGATAACCTTAAGGTGACGGTGCCCGAGGACTTGCGTCCCGTAACCGCGATTCTGCTTGGCCGTATGGCCGAGGGAGAGGACCTTCCCCATGTTCAGTAACCTGCGCATTGGCCATGGCTACGACGTTCACCGTCTGGTGGAGGGGCGTCGATGTATCATCGGCGGTGTCGACATTCCCTACGAGCGCGGCCTGCTGGGCCACTCGGATGCCGATGTGCTCGCGCACGCCTTGGCCGACGCCATTCTGGGCGCCTGCCGCGGGGGAGACATCGGCAAGCTATTCCCCGACACCGATCCTGCCTACGAGGGTGCTGATTCGATGGTGCTGCTCGCTCGCGTGATGGACTATGCGCGCGATCTGGGCTTTGAGTTTGTCGATGCCGATTGCACCATTGCCTGCCAGCAGCCTAAGATCACCCCGCACCGCGATGCCATGCGTGCCAACCTTGCCCATGCCCTGGGCGTTGACGTCGAAAACGTGGGCGTCGCCGCCACTACGACCGAAAAGCTCGGTTGGGAAGGCCAGGGCGAGGGAATCGGCGCCTGGGCCGTCTGCCTGCTACAGAAAACCGTTAAGGAGTAACGAATGCGTATCTACAACAGCGCTACCCATAAAAAGGAAGAGTTCCAGCCCATCGAGTCCGGCAAGGTCCGCATGTACGTGTGCGGCCCCACGGTCTACGACAACATCCACATCGGCAATGCCCGCACGTTCATCAGCTTTGACGTGATTCGTCGCTGGCTCATCGCGAGCGGCTACGAGGTCACGTTCGCCCAGAACCTCACCGATGTCGACGACAAGATCATCAAGCGCGCCAACGAGCAGGGCCGTACGGCTGCCGAGGTCGCGACGGAGTTCTCCGACAAGTTCATCGGCGTCATGCGCGCCGCCAACGTGCTCGATCCCGATGTGCGCCCCCGCGCCACCAAGGAGATCGGCCCCATGATCGCCATGATCAAGACGCTTATCGAGCAGGGCCACGCTTACGCAGCCGATAACGGCGATGTGTACTTTGCCGTGCGCAGCGATCCCAACTATGGTCAGGTCTCGGGCCGCAACATCGACGACCTTATGGTTGGCGCGCGCATCGAGGAGAACGAGGACAAGAACGACCCGCTCGACTTTGCCCTGTGGAAGGCCGCCAAGCCCGGCGAGCCCAGCTGGCCGAGCCCCTGGGGCGAGGGCCGTCCCGGTTGGCACACCGAGTGCGCCGCCATGGTGCATCGCTACCTGGGTACTCCGATCGACATCCACGGCGGCGGCTCCGATCTTGCCTTCCCGCATCACGAGAACGAGTGCGCTCAGGCCACCTGCGCCTGGCACCAGGGCTTCTCCAACACCTGGATGCACACGGGCATGCTGCTGGTCGACGGCGAGAAGATGTCCAAGTCGCTTGGTAACTTCTTTACGCTGGCCGAGGTCCTCGAGCAGCACTCCGCTGCCGCCCTGCGTTTGCTGATGCTGCAGACGAGCTATCGCTCACCGCTCGACTTTTCTTGGGAGCGCCTGGAGGGTGCCGAGAACTCGCTCACGCGTATCGCCGGTACGGTCGAGAACCTGCGCTGGGCTGCGAACCACGCGACGGCCGATGCCGATGAGGCAGCATCCGAGGCGTTTGCCGCCAAGGCCGCCGAGACCCGCGCCACCTTTAAGGAGTGCATGGACGACGACTTTAACACCGCTGGTGCCATGGGTGCCGTCTTTGGCTTTGTGACCGAGTGCAACCAGTACCTGGAGCAGGCCGGTGACGCTGCCGACAAGGCCGCAGTCCTGGCTGCCGCCGATACGCTGGCCGAGCTGCTCGATACGTTTGGCGTCGAGCTTCCCGAGCCCAAGGTGGAGCTGCCGCTGGGTCTGCTGGGTGTTGCCGCCGGTTTGGTTGCCTATACGGGCGACGACGTGGACGAGGCTGCTGCCAAGATTCTCGAGGCCCGCGCCGAGGCCCGTGCCGCCAAGAACTGGGATCTGGCCGACGCCATCCGCGACCAGCTCAAGGACCTGGGCCTGACGATCGAGGATACCGCCGCCGGCACTCGTATCAAATCTCTCTAATCCCCGCGGGTTTCCCAAGCACCCGACCTTGCCGTTCAAACCGTCGCTCGCGTACTCAAGTACGCGTCGCTCCTCTTTCACGGCAATCTCGGGCACTTGGAAAACCCGTACCGACCGCTTGAGCTATTCGTCTTAAGCGGTCGCTTCTTTTGTCCTGTTTGAAAAGTATTTAAAGGAGGCCGTTTTATGGCCGACAATCGCAAGCGTGCATCGCGTGGAGGCAAGCAGGCTGCTTCTGGCTCGCGTCCGATTCGCCGCAACGACCGCGCTGCCGCTCCCAAGGGCCAGCGCGAGCGCTCACAGGCTGCTCGCCCGCAGCGCGAGCGTAGCCGCGATAACGTCCAGGTTCCCAAGGGCGAGTTTATCGAAGGTCGCCGTGCTGCCGCCGAGGCGCTGCGTACCGGCTTTCCCGTCAAGTGCGCGCTCATCGCTGAGGGCGGGGAGCGCGATGCCGCCTTGTCGCGCCTGGTCGACGACCTCAACGCTGCAGGCGTCCGCATTAAGTATGTGCCGCGCGCGCAGCTCGATGCGCTGTCGAGCCATGGCGCTCACCAGGGCATTGCGCTCGAGGTGGGCAATTTCCCCTATGCCGATGTTGCCGATATCCTCGACCGTGCGGGCGACGGTCCGGCGCTCGTCGTCGTGCTCGACCATGTGACCGACGACGGCAACTTTGGCGCCATCGTGCGCTCCGCCGAGGTCGTGGGCGCGGCGGGCGTCATCATTGCCAACAAGCGCGCCGCCGGTGTGACCGTCGGCAGCTACAAGACTTCTGCCGGCGCCGTCATGCACCTGCCCATCGCGCAGGTTCCCAATATCGCCCGTGCGCTCGATGACCTCAAGGCCGCCGGCTTTTGGGTGGGCGGCGCCTCCGAGCACGCCGAAGGCAGTTGCTGGGACGCCCCCTTCGAGGGCCGCGTTGCGCTCGTCATGGGTTCCGAGGGCGACGGCATCTCGCGTCTTGTGCTCGAGAAATGCGACTTTTTGACCAAGCTTCCCCAGCGCGGCATGACCGAGAGTCTCAACGTGGCCCAGGCGACCACCGCTCTGTGCTTTGAGTGGCTGCGCCGCAATGCCGGCGAGCTCATGGGGGAGGAGTAGCGCATGTCCAAGAAGAACCGCGCCAAGTCCAAGGCCAAGCGCTTTGGCGAGGGCTCGGCCAAGCCGATTGTTTCGGCCGCGACCTATGGCGTGGGCGGCAATGCGTTTGCGCAGGCCATCGCCGATCCGGTCTCGACGGTGCACTCCAATAAGCCCGAGCTGCTGGTGGTCGACGGTTACAACGTGATTCACTGCACGCCGCGCTACGAAAAGCTCGTCTACGACCATTCCGACGATCCGTATTCCAGCGACGTCCACGATATGGCGCGAACTGCACTCATCAACGACGTCGCCGCGTTTGCCCAGGGCCGCTACGAGGCCGTGATCGTGTTCGACGGCGCGGGCAATATCTCCAGCGAGCGCCCCAACCTGCCGGCCCGCGGCGTGCGCATCGAGTTTTCGCCGACGGGCGTCTCTGCCGATACCGTGGTGCAGAAGCTCTGCATCGAGGCACGCGAGGAAGGTCGCGCGTGCTCCGTGGTATCGAGCGACGGCACGATCCAGGCCGTCGTCATGGGCAAGGGCGTTACGCGCATCTCGAGCCGTATGCTGGTGGACGAGATCAAACAGATCGATAACGACGTTCACGAGGCCGAAGAGGCCCCGCAGATCAAGATGACTCTGGGCAGTCGCCTGAGCCCCGAGGCGCTGGCAAAGCTCAAGGCCCTCCGCGGGAGGTAGGGGAGTTGGCGGGGCGATGCTGTCTCGCTAACTCCATTCAGCGATGTCGATCATTCTTTTGAGGCGCCACGTTAGCGCCTCTTTTAGATAAGGCAGTCTCGCTGTTAGAGCATCGTTTTTAGACAGAATCTCGATTGCCTCGTCAACGAAGCCTTCGAGTTTGTCGCCGTCAAACCAGCCCATGTCCTCGACGAGCAACATCTGTTTGGCGGGGCTTGAATGAAATTGTGCGCTGGTAAAACTGTGCTCTCCTGCCCGAAGCTCCTCAAGAGAAATGTTGCACCAGAGCGATGAGCCCGAATCGAAGATGGGGGCAGGTCTGCAGGCTAGCGTGTTTACGTTTCGCACAAGGCCAAAGTTACGCCAATGACGATCGTAGTTGGCGATGATGCCGTCGCACACGATCATGCGGTCAAGGGCATCCTTGACGCCTGTCACCCCGAGCTCCTCGCAGTTTGCTACGTATCGCTCGTAGTCGGTTAGCCGTTCACCTGCGTTCGCGTACTGGTTTACATAGAACGCAGGGACATACTCTTCTTCATCAGTTAAGAAGACATCGCATATGCTCAGGGCGGAAGTGCCAGTGCCCTCGAGCGAGTAAGGCACATAGTCGCAGGCGTTTAGGATGCGACGGTGGAGCGCGGTCGCCACCAGCTCGTTATAAGGTTCCTGGTTCAGGTGCGCTCCTGCCTTATGCAGAATTCGACGCCCGTCCTCGCGTGTCCAGTACTTTTGAAGATTGCCGTCCGAAGTGTTGTCGGGCTTTGCGGCAGCCGCTTTTCCCTCTGGGGCAAAGGGCGCAATGGACAGTGAGACGTCATCAAAGGCGTTATTGAAGAAGTTAATGTCCTCCCAGGCGAGACCGGAACTTTGGGGCCTTATCCAATACTGGTCGGATAAGGAGAGGCCAAGATTTCGCTGTACGAGTTCATCGGGAACATCGACTGCGGCTTCTGCAAGCAGGGAGGCTAGCCCAATGCGTGCGAGCGGGATACCGCGGCCGCGCCACCAAGTGCGGAAAGAGTCGAGCGATACGGGGCTATTAGGGCCAAATACCCCAATAGGGGCGTGGGCGTAATCGATGTCGGCACCGATGTGGGTAAAGTCTTTTCGCGATGTACTGTAGACCAGCTGAGCGACTTCGTACGTGCGGTTCATGAGGGTGAACGCGATCTCGCTCTTACCGTGGCCGCGGCGGGGACGTCCCCCCGTTTTGGTCACAGAGCGGAGTCGCGTGTCGACGCTGTCTTTGTCGATGAGCCATACACCAGAAGCCTTGCGGGCCTCAAGTGCTCCGTTTTTTATGAGCTCCTGCACCCTGCGCGGAGTGATGCCGAGCAGCTCGGCGGCTTCTTTGGTAGTAAGCATCGCGAAACCCTTCGCCAGAACGAATAGTTTTATATATAGCAATTGTAATTAAAACTATTCGTTCTGGCGAATGGTTTTAAGATTGAGGGCGCACTGACAGAAATGAACGGGCCTGGTACGCGTTGTTGCTGGATTTTGCATATTTGTATAACGCCGTGCGGCCTGTTGCGCCCCGTCCGCAATTCCTTTATTCTTAACTCGCTTCGCGTGAAAGCGCCAAGTGTGCCAGTGTGGCGCAACGGTAGCGCAACTGATTTGTAATCAGTGGGTTGCAGGTTCGATTCCTGTCACTGGCTCCATGAGAGTTTCGGGCTCTGTTTCCTTGTGGGACAGGGCCCGTTTCTATTTATGTCGATAAGTCAGCGTGTTTGGCGCCAACCAAGCTTCAGGTTTGTCTCGATCCGTAACACGAGTGGGCTGAAGACCCTCCTTATAGTTACAGATCGAAACATTGCCAAGGGAAGGCCGATAACATCTCGATCCGTAACACGAAGAGGCTGAAAACCGTTCTTACTGTTACAGAATGAGACGTAAGCGGGGGTTTCTGCGAAACATCTCGATCTGTAACAGATAGGGGAGGAATAACCCTCTTACTGTTACAGGTCGAGACATAGGCCGGGGCGAGGTTGGTCATCGTCATCGAGCGTGGATTATCGGACACACGAGCGTGGAAAATCTTCCGCCTAGTGAATGAGCGTGGATAATCTGCCACTTTGGATTCGATGGCACGGCAAAGTGGGAGATTATCCACGCTCGATTTCAAACGGAAGAAAATCCACGCTCGATTTTGCCTGGGAAGAGCAATCTTCTGTCTGGGCAGCCCCGATCTCGACCTATATATAGGTGCAAATAAGCTGGTATCGAAGTTCGATACTAAAGGTGTACTCCACTACAGCAAAGTGTTACCTTGGGAAACGTCACCTCAGTATCCAAAACCTCTGTCCTTCATATCCAAACTCAATAAAACCGCAGGTCACGGCTATATAGATACGCCCGGCACCGTGTATCTAGAGGTTTTCGTTGACAGTCCCTAAGGTTGCATCGTATTATCTTCTTCGTTCGCGGGGGCGGCGGTCCAAAAGACCAAAGAACCTGCGGATACTTGAACGATTGGGAGTTTGCCCGAGTGGTTAATGGGGACGGGCTGTAAACCCGTTGGCTCTGCCTACATAGGTTCGAATCCTATAGCTCCCACCCGTCAAGTGCCTGTATAGCTCAGTCGGTAGAGCACTTCGTTGGTAACGAAGAGGTCACCAGTTCAAGTCTGGTTGCAGGCTCCATCCGGCGGTGTAGCTCAGTTGGTTAGAGCACACGGTTCATACCCGTGGCGTCACTGGTTCGAATCCAGTCACCGCTACCATAGGTAACACGGTGGCTTCTCAATAGTATGTTGAGAGGCCACTATGGTATAAAGGCAAAGTCCCGTCCGGGGACGACCTGTTAAGAGGAGGGCTTTATGGCCAAAGAGAAGTTTGAGCGCACTAAGCCGCATGTTAACATCGGCACCATTGGTCACGTCGACCACGGCAAGACCACGCTGACCGCTGCCATCACCAAGGTTCTCTCCGAGACCGAGGGCTGCAAGGCTGACTTCACTGCGTTCGAGAACATCGACAAGGCTCCCGAGGAGCGCGAGCGCGGCATTACGATCTCCGTCTCCCACGTCGAGTACGAGACTGCTGCCCGTCACTACGCTCACGTTGACTGCCCGGGCCACGCTGACTACGTCAAGAACATGATCTCCGGTGCTGCTCAGATGGACGGCGCTATCCTGGTCATCGCCGCTACCGACGGCCCCATGGCTCAGACCCGCGAGCACATCCTGCTCGCCCGTCAGGTCGGCGTTCCCTACATCGTCGTCTTCCTGAACAAGTGCGACATGGTCGACGATGACGAGCTCATCGACCTCGTCGAGATGGAGACCCGTGAGCTCCTCTCTGAGTACGATTTCCCCGGCGACGACATCCCCGTCATCCGTGGCTCCGCTCTGGGCGCTCTCGAGGGCGACGCCAAGTGGATGGACGCCATCCGCGAGCTCATGAAGGCTGTCGACGAGTACATCCCGACGCCTGCTCGTAACAACGACCTCCCCTTCCTGATGGCCGTTGAGGACGTTATGACCATCTCCGGCCGTGGTACCGTTGCTACCGGCCGTGTCGAGCGCGGTGAGCTCAAGCTCAACGAGCCCGTCGAGATCGTCGGCATCAAGGATACCCAGAACACCGTCGTTACCGGTATCGAGATGTTCCGTAAGTCCATGGACTTCTGCGAGGCTGGCGACAACGTCGGTCTGCTGCTCCGCGGCATCAAGCGCGAGGACATCGAGCGCGGTCAGGTTCTCTGCAAGCCCGGTTCGGTTACCCCGCACACCAAGTTCACCGGCGAGATCTACGTTCTGACCAAGGAGGAGGGCGGCCGTCACACCCCGTTCTTCGATGGTTATCGTCCTCAGTTCTACTTCCGTACCACCGACGTTACCGGTACGGTCAAGCTCCCCGAGGGCACCGAGATGGCTATGCCTGGTGACCACATCACCATCGAGGGCGACCTCATCCACCCGATCGCCATGGAGGAGGGCCTGCGCTTCGCTATCCGCGAGGGCGGCCACACCGTCGGTTCGGGCATCGTCTCCACGATCATTGAGTAAATTAGCTCTTTGATATAGCTGACTTAGAGAACCCGGCACTTATATGGGTGCCGGGTTCTTTTCTGCAATGGATATTGAGCCGTTGCTGGTGTCGAGAGGATCGATAATGGTCCTGGGTGCACCGTCGATTAGATCTCGTTGGCTCCATTGATGTGTTCCAAATATGAATGGGTTCACCGAGAACCAATTGATTCGAGGTTTTCGTTGACAGCACTTACGTAGAGCTGATAAAGTATCAACTCGTGCCCGTACGGGGCGGAAATGAAAGGTTCAGGATACATGCGTACTCTAGTTACTCTTGCGTGCACTGAGTGCAAGCGCCGCAACTATACGACCACCAAGAACAAGTCGACCATGCCTGATCGTATGGAGATCAAGAAGTATTGCCCCTGGTGCCGTCACCACACGCTGCACAAAGAGACTCGCTAGTCTCTAGTCACATACGCCAGTAGTTCAATTGGTAGAGCATCGGTCTCCAAAACCGAGTGTTGAGGGTTCGAGTCCTTCCTGGCGTGCCAGTCATTATTCCGTAAGCTCCCAATTGGGGGCTTACGGTTTACTCATGTATAAGCGCATTGCGCGGAGGTAACCCAAATGGCCAACAAGAAGAACAAGAAGAAGGCTCAGCAGCAGGCGCCTGCCAACAACGCTGCCGCCAACTCCAAGGTTGAGGCCAAGAAGGCCGTTGCCAAGAAGAACGAGAAGGCTGCGAAGTCCAAGAAGAACGAGAAGCCTGGTTTCTTCGCCCGCACCAAGAAGTATTTCGCCTCGGTGAAGTCCGAGATGAAGCGTGTCACGTGGCCCGATAAGAAGGAGCTCGTGAACTACTCGGTCGTCGTTTGCGCTTCTCTGATCGTCGTCGGCGTCGTCATCGCTCTGCTCGATGCTGGCTTTGGCGAGGCTCTTGCTCTGTTCTCTGGATTGAGGGGCTAAACCATGTCTAAGCGTTGGTACGTCGTTCACACTTACTCTGGATACGAGAACCGCGTTAAGTCCGATCTCGAGCATCGCATCGAGACTATGGGCATGCAGGACCGTATCTTTGATATCGAGATTCCTATGGAGCGCGTCACCGAGATTAAAGAGGGTGGCAAGCGTGAGACCAAGGATTCCAAGATCTTCCCGGGTTATGTCCTGGTCCGCATGGAGATGGATGACGATGCTTGGACGTGTGTTCGTAACACGCCTGGCGTCACCGGTTTCCTAGGCGGCAACGGCAAGCCCGCTCCGCTTTCCCGCGACGAGTACAACAAGATGACTCGTCGTCCCGGTAAGGGCGATTCGCCCAAGCGCACCTCGGTTGATATTGAGGTCGGTACGTCCGTCCGCGTCACCGATGGCCCGCTTACCGACTTTGATGGCAAGGTCTCCGAGGTTAACACCGAGGCTGGCAAGCTCAAGGTCACGCTGATGATCTTTGGCCGCGAGACGCCGGTCGAGCTCGACTTTAACCAGGTCGCTGTCATCGCTTAAGTTTTCGTCCGTTCGCGCGAGCGTGCTTCTTCTGTGACTGCTCATCTCAGGAGTGCTTCTAACACGTGCGTGCTTACGATATAGCAAGTACTTCACACTCGTGATTCGAAAGGAATGACCATGGCTGAGAAGAAGGTTGCCAACGTCATTAAGCTCCAGATTCCTGCTGGTGCAGCTAACCCCGCTCCTCCCGTCGGCCCCGCCCTGGGCGCTGCTGGCGTGAACATCATGCAGTTCTGCCAGGCCTTTAACGCCGAGACGCAGGACAAGAAGGGCGACATTATCCCCGTTGAGATTTCTGTCTACGAGGATAAGTCCTTCTCCTTCATCACCAAGACCCCGCCGGCGGCTCACCTCATCAAGAAGGAGCTGAACCTTAAGTCTGGTTCCGCTAAGCCCCAGGCCGACAAGGTTGGTCAGCTCTCCCAGGAGCAGCTCAGCAAGATCGCCGAGATCAAGATGCCGGACCTCAATGCCAACGACATTGACGCCGCCAAGAAGATCATCGCCGGTACCGCCCGTTCCATGGGCGTCACCATCGCTGAGTAGCGATTTCTTATGGTAACGACGGGTGACCCGACCGGGGCGCCCGTTAAATGTGTGCAATAGGGCACACGATACGATGTGGGAGGGCTCACGCCCGTTTAACCACAGGAGGTAATGCATATGGCTAAGCATGGTAAGAGCTATAACGCCGCTGCCGAGAAGATTGACCGCGCCACGCTCTACACCCCCCTTCAGGCTGCCAAGCTCATCAAGGAGCTCGACACCGCCAAGTTCGACGAGACCGTCGAGGCCCACTTCCGTCTGGGCATCGATACTCGTAAGGCTGACCAGAACATCCGCGGTTCCATCTCCCTGCCCCACGGCACCGGCAAGACCGTTCGTGTTGCCGTCTTCGCCGAGGGCGAGAAGGCCCGCGAGGCCGAGGCTGCCGGCGCCGACATCATCGGTTCCGACGAGCTCGTCGCCCAGATCCAGAAGGGCGAGATCAACTTCGACGCCGCTATCGCTACGCCGAACATGATGGCCAAGGTTGGCCGCATCGGTAAGATCCTTGGTCCCCGTGGCCTCATGCCGAACCCCAAGCTCGGCACCGTGACCATGGACGTCGCCAAGATGGTCTCCGAGCTCAAGGCTGGCCGCGTTGAGTACCGCGCCGACCGCTACGGCATCTGCCACGTGCCCCTGGGCAAGAAGTCCTTCTCTGAGCAGCAGCTCGTCGAGAACTACGCTGCCCTGTACACCGAGATCCTGCGCGTCAAGCCCTCTTCTGCTAAGGGCAAGTACGTCAAGTCCATCTCCGTGTCTTCCACCATGGGCCCTGGCGTCAAGGTCGATCCCGCTGTCCAGCGTGACTTCCTGGCTGAGTAACTGCTAGTTACTGCCTGAGTACAGCAAGCATTGCTAAAGAAACCCGGTTCTGCCTTGTGCAGGACCGGGTTTCTTGCTATCTCGGGTCAAAACCACCACAAAGGGGACAGGCACCTTTGTGGTGGTTTTGGCACTTTGGCGTCAATGTTATGGCATCGCAGCGAGCCGGTTCCAAGTGCCCCAGGTCGCCCCGAAAGAGGAGCGACGCGTACTTTGGTACGCGAGCGACGGTTTGAGGGGCGAGATGGGGTGCTTGGGGCCGGCGCAGCGTCAAGCCTTAAAGGTGGTTACCAGGGCGTTCTTGCGGTAGAGGACTCAATGGCCTCGTGGCGCTTGAGCTCGCGGCGCATGGTTTGTGAGTTGAGCCAAGCTGCTTGCCAGCCGCGGATGGGGTAGTGCGTCTGGTCGAGCTCAAACTGCGTATAGCCGCAGGCGTTGATGATCGTCGTTCCACACACATGCTGCCGCTCGCGCTGAAAATCGTAACCGTAGCTTTGGTGTACATGCCCATGCACCATGTAGTCGGCTCCCCAGGACTCAAGCGCCGTGTTAAAGCACTCAAACCCTCGATGCGGTAGATCGTCCAGATCACCCATACCGGCGGCGGGCGCATGGGTAAGCAGAATGTCGCACCCGCCGACCATCCTAACCTTACGCGACAGCTTACGCATACGCTTGGACATCTCGCGTTCGGTGTACATGTTGGCGCCGTCGCGATAACGCATGGACCCGCCAAGGCCCGCAATGCGAATCCCTCGGTACGTGTACACGCTGTCTTCTACGCAGATACATCCGCCCGGTGCATGACGTGCGTAGCGGTCATCGTGATTGCCACGCACGTAGATGAGCGGTTTGTTGATGACCGTAACCAAAAACTCAAGATAGTCCGGGTCCAGATCGCCGGCGGACAAAATCAGGTCGACGCCCTCAAAGCGTTCCTTGCGAAAGCACTCCCAAAGGCATCGTTCTTCGGTATCGGCTATGGCAAGGATTTTCATAGGGCAGGGACTTTCGGCTCATCGTCGAGCTGCGGAATGGTGCCTACCACGTTATCCGCCAGCCAATTCATCTCGACAATCTGCGTGCTCGGCAGCGGAGGGAAGCCTTCGATCTGTACCACGCCGTTCTGACTGTGGAGCTCGCCGCCAAAGGGGTTGATGGATCCCTCGACAATGCCGTTGCGGAGCAACTGCACGAGTTTGCGCGTCTGGTAGGGTAGGCCCGGAGCGTAACGGATGTCGATAACGCCGGAGCTCATGCCGTACCAGTAGTTGACGGCGCGCACTTGGTTGTCATCGCTGGTCTCGTCCCACGTGCCGTGCAGAAGGCTGCGAACGATGAGCTCGTAGTAACGGCCCCAGTTCCATACCGGCATGGCGATGCCGGAAACCTTGCCATCGACCAGGCGGTGGAGTCCGTAGGCCGTAGGGTCTTCGAGCGACTTTGACATGTCAGCGCCGGTCATGACGCTCACGCCTTCGCGGCACATGGCCTCGGCAAGACCGCCGGCGGGCACATCGCCCCAGGTGAGGATAATTTGCGCGCGGGGGTCGAGCAGCGAGGCGCCGATGGCAAAGGCATTGATCTCGCTGAGCGCGCCGGATGCGAAGACCGACGCGTGGTAGCCGATGCGATGGTTGTCCGCCATGCTGGCGGCAAGGGCGCCCAGGAGGAACTTGGCCTCGTACATCTTGCCAAAGTACGAACGGACGCTTTGGTGGGGAAGGCCGATAGAGCAGTTAAGGAACCGAACCTGGGGATACTCAACGGCAGCTCTGAGCGTGTATTCCATCAGGCGGTGCGAGGTCGAGAAGATGACGTTGTCTCCATGTTTGACAGCCGTTTCCACGGCGGCGTAGAACACGTCCGGATCGCGACAGTCCTCGAACGCCTCGGTGCGCACGATGCCGTCAAAGTGCTCATCGAGATACTGACGCCCTTGGTCGTGCAGACTGTCCCAGCTCGACGCCGCACAGGGGAACTCATGGATAAAGGCGATACGCAGGGGGTTGGCCGCCGAATAGACAGTCTTGCCCATAAAGAAGTTGAGCACGCCAGAGGTGGACTTGGCGGGCGACTCCTCCTCATCGACGCTCGGCGCTTCGACAAGATCGACCTTGTCCTCGTCATTTTTGCCGGCAATGACCAGCTCGCGCCAGATCTTGCACAGGCGGTTTACGACGATATCCGTCGGCGTATCCAGCAGGCGGTCCTGGTTGTACACATTGAGGTAAACGAGCATGGCGTCGGCAGGCGTAATGTCCAGGTGGTCGCCGCCTGCGCGAAGGTAGGCACGCTTAAAGAGCAGGAAAGTGTGGCGCAGGTAGTCGACCTTTTTCTGCGGCCATTTTTCGATAAGGTTCTGACCGAGCATCTTGGCGAGCGTCTCGTAGCTTCCCTCACGCGAGAACTCGATCTCGTATAGGGGGCAGACGCGCCAAAAAGCGCAGAATTCACCGTACAGGCGGCTTTCGACGGAATCCCATGTGCCGGGGTAGAGACGGGTAACCCTGGCCGAAACCGTTGGAGCGTCCAGGAATTTGAGGACACTGACGCGTTTGTTGCCTTCCTGGACATAGAACCGATGCATGAACTCGGTGACGATGATGGGGTCGCGATAGCCCTCGGTTACCTGGATATCGTAGAGGTTGGACCACTTGCGGGCGAACTCGGTGTTAAACGGCAGCAGGGGCATAAAGTTACACGAAAAGGCGGACTGACGGCCCTTGGTGACCGTGCCGACGACCATTTCGAGCGGAATATCCCGCAGGCCGACATTCTCTCGCTGACCTAAGGGGAGCTGAGCAACCAAGCTATCGAGGTCCGTAAGGTATGGATGCTCGCTTTGGCTAATGGCGCGTCGACGTCCTTGCTCGCCGCGCTTGCGTGCTTGACGATAGGCCTCTTCCATGATGTTGCTCCCTTAGTCGTTTAAACAACTATATGAACCATGGTACCACGAATGAAAACCACCACAAAGGTGCCTGTCCCTTTTTGGCGGGTTAGGCGATGATGGGGGCGATGGCACGGATGCAGGCGTCGGCTGCCGTGAAAGTAGTGCTGTCGTCGCAGACGATAAAGATGATCTTTCCTTTGATGCCAAAGTCGCCGATTTCGCTAAAGAGTACGTAGGGCTCCTTGTCAAAGCCCGAGATGGGAAGCACGGCGGCCTTGGTGGCGCTGGTCAGCTCGTCTGCCAGTGCGTCGAGCGAGGCCCACTTGGACGTGTCCTTTACGGTAACGGGCACGGCCACGCGTCCAAAGGGCATCAAATGCACGAGCGTGTTCTTGGAGATGTTGGAGTTGGGCACAATGATAGTCTGTCCACAGGCATCCTCAATCGTTGTATGACGCCAAGTGATGTCTTGGACCACGCCGGATACGCCGCCGACCTCGATATTGTCGCCGGGCTTGATGATGCCCATAAAGGTCACCTGCATGCCGCCGATAAGGTTTGACAGCGTGTCCTGAAAGCCCAGCGAGATGGCGATGCCGCCGACGCCAAGAGCGGCGACGAGGGCGTTTGCGTTAATGCCAAAGCAGTTGTCGAGGATAAAGCTGCCGCCAATCATCCAGATGACGGCGCGCGCGATGTTGATGAAGATACTCGATGCCGGAAGCGGGTTATCGTCTCGGTTGAGCAGATGGTTCAGGGTCTTGGATACGACCTTGGCGGCGACGGCGGTGCCTATCGCCAAGATGACGGCCCAGATGATGTTGTGGACCCACCGTTGCTCAAAGAAATGAAGAATCGGCTCAAACAATTCCATGTGGGGAAAACCTCCTAATGATCGTCCAACCATGATACCCACCAAGAAGCCCGTCCGATCAAATTCGGACGGGCTTCTGTGCTCGATATAAGGTTTACGCGGCGGGGCTGTAAGGCCCGGCGGTGTAGCTTAGCGTCGACGCTTCCAGATAATGCCGAGGATGATGACGATGATGCCGCCGATAAGGCACGCGCCAACTACTGCCAGCGTGTGGTCTCCCGTTGCGGCGAGCTTACCGGTCGTCTTCTTGGTGATGACCTTCGTGGTCGTCGTGTCCGTCTTGGGCGAGGGCTTAGGCGTCGGGGCCGGTGTGGGCGTGGGGTCCACGGCAGCGGAGCCAAAGCTGATGGTGCCCGCGAGCGAGGCCATCTTGCTCTCCCAGCCGTTCTGCCCGATCAGCGCCCTCAGCGCCGCCTCGCACGTGCCCCACTCGGTGTACTTGGTGGCGTGTGCAAAGGTGGGAAAGTCGGTCGTGTTGGTGATGATGTAGTTGTTGGTGGCGACGGTATAGGCCTTGGCGGGGTCGAGCGTGCTGCCGTCCTTGGTGAGTGTGGCACTCACAATGCGCTTGCCTTCGGGCTGCGTCCAATCAATCGTAACGTTGATGCCGCCAAAGGAGAGAACGCTGCCAGAGTCATCGCGCCACTTGTACTTGTCTTGCGCCTCCTGCTCGGTATGGCCGGCTGCCACGTAGGCTTGCTGAAGCTCGTAGCTGTGATTGCACTCGTCGCTGATCTGCAGTGAGTGCTCGAGCGCTGCCAGGAAGTCCGCGCCGGTCATGGTCCAGGTCTCCACGGTGTTGCCGTAAGGCGAGATAGCGATGACGTTGCCGGCGGTCACATCGCCCGCAGCGATGCCACCGCGGATGCCGCCAGCGTTTTCGATAGCGAGGTCCGCGCCCGTCAAGGCAAGATAGGAGCCGCAAATCACATGGCCGATGGTCTGGGCCTTGGTGGTATCGCCCTCCTTGCTGGGGCGGAAATCGGTGGTGCGCACCATTTCCCAACCATGCGTGCCTGCGGCGTCCTCGCCGTAGAAATAGTTGGTGGTGGATGTGCCGAGCACCTTGTTCGATTCGTTTTCAAAGTCCTCGTCGAGCGGCTTGATCTTGTTGCGGACGGCTTCAAGGCAGCTTTGGTAGTCGGAGCCCTTGTCGGGGTCTGTCAAAAGGTCGTTGACGTTCTTGGCGGTGTAGAGCTTCTCGTCGCTGCCGTCTGCAGGGACCGTGACCGTGTCATCGTCGGTCGTCTCGGTGCCATTCGTGTCGTATTTGTACGGAATGGAAAGCAGCCCCACCTCGGCAAAGGCGCTGCCTGCCTCGACAACGTGGATCGTCTTGCCGTCGGCTCCCGTCACCTTCTCGTTAAGGTTGATGTGCTCGTGGCCTGCGATAAGGGCATCGACGCCACGGAGCCGCGTGGCAAAGGTCTTTGCGTCGAGCGTGTGCGCGATACACACAACAACATCGCAGCCCTCCTTGCGCAGCTGCTCTGCCTCGGCATTGATGGCGTTCGCGGCACTCGAGAAGCTGGTGCCCGCGACCAGGTCCGCGCGCAGCGAGGAACCTAGCGACTCATCCATGGCTCCGACGACGCCGACCTTGATTTTGTAGTCGAATGTGGAGTGATCCTCGCTATCCTCCCAGGTGCGATCGAGCGTCTTCGTGATGCTCGAGCTCCATGCGCCGTTCGAGGACGTTGCATTCGCGCAGAGCATGGCGAAGGGCGTGCCGGTGGTGCTGTAGCCGGTCATGGTGCGGAGTTTGTCCGCGCCGTAGCTCCAGTCGTGGTTGCCTGGCGTGGTTGCGTCGTAGCCGTCGGCGTAGAAGGTGTCCATGAGCTCGGCGATGCTCTTGCCCTCGCTCATGGTGGCGAAGGACTGTCCGTGGAAGGTGTCGCCCGCATCGAGCAAAAGATCGGAGGCGCTGTTTTGGGCGCTATAGAGAACCGCCAGTCCGTCGAAGCCGACGGTGCCGGTGCCCTTGCTTGCGTTGTAGCTGTACTTGTAGCTGCCGTGGATATCGTTGGTGTGCATGACGGCCACGGAGCCGTCAATAGCGGCGGGCAGGTTTCCCGCGAAAGCGAGGCTTGGGATGCCTGCGAGCGCGCCGGCAAACAACGCGGCGGCCAACGCAAAGCGGGGGAGTCTTTTCATGGCAGTTTCCTTAGTCCTTAGCCAGAATGTCTGGTTGAATATCGGATTATCGACATAATATGCGAAAACCGCCGCAAGGGCCTCTGTCCCTTTGCGGCGGTTTTGGCGTTTGCGCAGATAAAACCTACCAAAATAAACCTGTCCCTTTTTGGCAGGTTTTAGCTTAGCAGCATGCGGTCGTTGGCGAGCTCGCCGCCCGAGACTTCCTCGAACTTCTGGAGCAGATCGGCCACGGTAAGCGACTTCTTTTCATCGCCGGACACGTCGTAGATCACGTGACCCTCGTGCATCATGATCAGGCGGTTGCCCAGACGGATGGCGTCGTTCATGTTATGCGTGACCATGAGCGTGGTCAGATGGTTCTCGTCGACGATCTCCTCGGTCAGGTTGAGCACCTTGGAGGCCGTCTTGGGGTCGAGCGCGGCGGTGTGCTCGTCGAGCAGCAGCAGACGCGGTTTGGTGAGCGTGGCCATGAGCAGGGTGAGCGCCTGGCGCTGGCCGCCCGAAAGCAGACCGACCTTGGCGTTGAGGCGCGTGTCCAGACCAAGGTCCAGACGCTTGAGCAGCTCGACGTACTCGTCCTTCTCGGCCTTGGTGACGCCCCACGAAAGACCGCGACGCTGACCGCGACGCTTGGCGAGGGCCAGGTTCTCGGCAATCTGCATGTCGGCAGCGGTGCCGCGCATGGGGTCCTGGAACACGCGGCCCAGGTACTTGGCGCGCTGCGACTCACTCAAGCGCGAGATATCGTTGCCGTCGAGCTCAATAACGCCCGAGTCGAGCGGATACACGCCGGCGATCATGTTGAGCAGCGTGGACTTGCCGGCGCCGTTGCCGCCGATCACGGTTACAAAGTCGCCGTCATTGAGGGTGAGGTCGACGCCGGTGAGGGCGCGCTTCTCGGTGACGGTACCCTTGTTAAAGGTCTTCTTGACGTGCGAAAGCTTAAGCATCTGCCTCATCTCCCCTCGTATAGGAGCTGCGGAGCTTGTAGCGCTCCCAAACCACGGGCACGCACAGGGCCACGGCGACGATCACGGCGGAGAGCAGCTTCATGTCGTTGGCATCCATGCCCAGCTGCAGCACGATGGCGCGGATGAGGAAGTAGACCACGGAGCCAAAGACGGCGGAGGCCAGGCGGACGCCAAACTGCGTGAGGCCACCGGGCAGCAGACGACCGAGCACCTCGCCGATGACGATGGCGGCAAGGCCGATGACGATGGCGCCGGTGCCCATACCGATATCGGCATACTTTTGGCTCTGGCAGATGAGCGCGCCGGCAAGGCCGATGAGGGCGTTGGAGAGCACGAGGGCGATCATCTTGGTGGTGTTGGTGTTAACGCCCAGGGCGCGGATCATGTACTCGTTGTTGCCGGTGGCGCGCAGCGCCGAGCCGATCTCGGTGCCAAAGAACCAATACAGGATGGCAACGATAGCCACGGCGAGCAGGATGCCCAAGATGATGGCAACGGTGGACTGCGGCAGACCGGTCATGTTGCTGACGGACGAGAAGATGGTGCCCTTGGCAAGGATGGGCGTGTTGGACTTGCCCATGATGCGCAGGTTGATGGACCACAGGCTGATCTGCGTAAGAATTCCGGCCAGGATCGCGGGAATCTCAAAGACGGTGGTCAGAATACCCGTGACGGCGCCCGCGATGGCACCGGCGCACATGCCGGCCAAAACGGCGAGCAGCGGGTCGACGTTGTTGTTGACGATGAGCACGGCGCAAACGCAGCCGCCGAGGGCAAAGCTGCCGTCGCAGGTCATATCGGGAATGTCGAGCAGGCGGAACGTGATAAACACGCCAAGCACCATAATGCCCCAGAGGACGCCCTGCGAAACGGCGCCCTGCAATGCAATGAGCATGCTTCATACCTCCTAGGATAGGGTGGACACGTGATTCACCATAATAGCGGTAACAATGCATAGAAGAGTTACGGACAGACGTTTTGTTTTACCTGAAACAAGCAGGGCGGACGCCGGTCTACAGCGCCCGCCCCTGTGGCTCAGATATTGAATAACGCGGCTAAAGCGCGAGCACGGGCTCTAGACGCATGCCGCGTATGGCATTACGCGTCCAGAGCGGAAAGGTCGATGCCCAGGGCCTCGGCCATTTCGTCGTTCTTGACGACGACCAGGTCCTTGCTCGAGAGGTGCTTGATCGGCATGTCTTCGGGCTTGGCCTCGCCCTTCAGGATCTTAACGGCCATCTCGCCCGCGGCGTAGCCCAGGTCCTCGTAATTGATGGAGAGGGTGAACAGGCCGCCGGCCATGCACATACCCTCCTCGCCAGTCACGAAGGGAAGCTTGTTTTCCTTGCAGATCTGGCCGACCTGCGAGGCACCCGCGGCGATGGTGTTGTCGGTGGGGGAGTACAGCGCGTCGACCTTGCCCACGGCAGACTCGACGACGGACTGAATCTCGTTGGAGCTCGAGACGGTGAAGTCAGTGTACTCGAGGCCAAGCTTGTCGAGCTCCTTCTTGGCGGCCTTGATTTGGACGTCGGAGTTGGACTCGGCGGTGCAGTAGAGCAGGCCGACCTTCTTTACGTCGGGCAGGACCTTCTGCATCATCTCGAGCTGCTCGGCGACCGGGGTGAGGTCGGAAGCGCCCGTGACGTTGGTGCCGGGCTTGTCGTTGTCCTGGACCAGGCCGGAGGCGGCGTAGTCGGTGATGGCGCAGCCCACGATGGGGATATCGGCCGTGGCGCCGGCGGCAGCCTGCGCGGCGGGCGTGGCGATGGCATAAATCAGGTTGACGTTGTCGCCCACAAACTTGTCGGCAATGGACTTACACGTGGACTGGTCGTTCTGGGCGTTCTTCTGGTCGATCTTGACCTTAAGGCCGCTCTTCTTGATGGCCTTGACGAAGCCGTCGTTGGCGGCATCGAGCGCGGAGTGCTCGGTGAGCTGCAGAACGCCGATGGTGTAGTCGGAACCGGCGGCAGCGGAGCCGGAACCAGAGCTGCGGCCGCATCCGGCGAGCGGGGCGAGCGCGAGCAGGCCGGCGGAGACCAGAAGGCTCCTGCGGCTGATGGTGATGTCCTTCATATCATTACCCCCAGTATAAAAATGGCTGGAAACACTGCACTGGGACAAAGTGCAAGTGGGACTATAGTAGCGCTGATGTCCATTTTTACAACAGCCTGGCGAGTTTTTTAATACAGAATCGGATGGGCGGTACGGGTAGTCGAATGGGCGGCGGAGGGTCTTATGCGGCGGAGGAGGCGTCGTCCTCGTCCAGGGCGGCGAAGAGCTTCTTGCCGTCGAGCAGGCGCGTGCTGACGTTTCTCATACGGGCGATCTCGACGGTGCGCAGCGTATCGTCGGTGCCTCGGGCGTCGTAGACCGTTCCCAGCAGATACGAGATGCCATCGCGCTGCCTGATGGCAAAGGGACGGAGTGTCATCCGTGCTGCTTCGGTTTCGCCGCGTGTCGTGACGCTCGAAATATCAAAACTCACCGTGGTTCCGTGGTCGATGGCCTGCTCGACGAGCTCGCACGTGTCGATGCGCTTGATGGGCGTGCGTGTTGCCTTGGTAGCCTTGCTGCCTGCGCTTGGAGCGGGTTCGGGTGTATCGAGGTAGCCGCGAACGTCGGCGCTCGCCATGGCAACTAAGTGCTGCGCCATGCTCTTGCGGATAGCGATAGGCGTGGAGCGGTTGCGCATGACCATACCGTGGAGCCGGATGATCTCTTCATCGGTGAGCGGGCGGGTAAGAAGTTTGTAGCCCACGCCGCGTTTGTATTCAATTTCGTATCCGGCATGGCGAAGCGCGGAGATGGCGGTGTAGATGCTGCGCCGCGCCGCCGAGATGGGCATGCGGGCGGGGTCGTCGGGATGGGCGAGGCGCCGGATCAGCTCATCGGAAAGCATGGCCTTGTCTTCGCCGGTGTTTTCGCTCAAGAGCTGCAGGATACGAACGGCGCGATAGGCTGCCATCGAGGCGGCGCCCCTCGTCGTGGTGTCGTAGGTTTCAACAGCGGCTTCGGTCATGGTGCCCACGTCCTTTCCGTTTTGGGTGGCGACGGTATGGAGCCTAGGACGCGGGGCTTTCCCAGGGGCGCAGGGCGCTCTGGGCGGTCGGTAGTCGTCGGCAAACGGCGGGTCGAGTTTTCAACAGCCCTGCTCAACTGACCAAAAACTTGCCAAAAGCTTGACGGATGCTGTTGAAAAAAGCGTCTCTCGACCGATGTCGAGAGACGCTTGTGCGATGAGCGTTGGCGTGTGGCGACGCGAGCTAGCGTTCGACGATTAGAAGTCGGCGTTGCCCACGGTGCGCGGGTGCGGCAGGACGTCGCGGATGTTGCCCACGCCGGTCAGATACATGACCAAGCGCTCGAAGCCCAGACCGTAGCCGGCGTGCTTGCAGGAACCGTAGCGGCGCAGGTCAAGGTAGTACTTGTACTGCTCGGGATTCATACCCAGGTCCTTGATGCGGGCCTCGAGCAGATCCAGGCGCTCCTCGCGCTGGGAGCCACCGATGATCTCGCCGATGCCCGGCACCAGGCAGTCGGCGGCGGCGACGGTCTTGCCGTCCTCGTTCATGCGCATGTAGAACGCCTTGATCTCGGCCGGGTAGTCGGTCACGAAGGTCGGGCGCTTAAAGTGCTCCTCGGTCAGGAAACGCTCGTGCTCGGTTTGCAGGTCGATGCCCCAGCTCACGGGATAGTCAAACTTGTGACCGGCGGCGACGGCCTGCTCCAGGATCTCGACGGCCTCGGTGTAGGTAACGCGGGCAAAGTCGGAGTTGGCGACATGGTCCAGGCGCTCGAGCAGACCCTTGTCCACAAACTTGTTGAGCATATTGAGCTCGTCGGGGCAGGTTGCCATGACGTCCTTAAGGACGTACTTGAGCATGGCCTCGGCGTTATCCATGTAGTCGTTGAGGTCGGCAAATGCCATCTCGGGCTCGATCATCCAAAACTCGGCGGCGTGGCGCGTGGTGTTGGAGTTCTCGGCACGGAAGGTGGGGCCAAAGGTGTACACGTCGCCAAAGGCCATGGCAAAATTCTCGGCATTGAGCTGGCCGGACACGGTGAGGCTTGCATGCTTGCCAAAGAAGTCCTGGCTCCAGTCGACCTCGCCGGACTCGGTGAGGGGCGGATTTTTGGGGTCGAGCGTGGTCACGCGGAACATCTCGCCGGCGCCCTCGCAGTCACTCGTGGTGATGATGGGAGTGTTGACGTAGACAAAGCCCTGCTCCTGGAAGAAGCGGTGGATGGCGGCAGCCGCGACAGAGCGGATGCGGAACACGGCGCGGAACAGGTTAGTACGCGGGCGCAGGTGCTGCTGGGTACGCAGGAACTCGACGGTTGCGCGCTTCTTCTGCAGCGGGTAATCCGGGGCGCTCGTGCCCTCGACCTCGATGGAGGTGGCAGAAAGCTCGAAAGGCTGGGGCGCATCGGGGGTCAGTTTGACGGTGCCGGTGCAGATGAGGGCGGCCGAGACGTTTTGATGAGCGATCTCGTCGTAGTTGTCGAGCGCCTCGCGGTTCATGACGACCTGCAGGTCGCGGAAGCAGCTGCCGTCGTTGAGCGTAACAAAGCCAAAGTTTTTCATGTCGCGGACGGACTTGACCCAGCCGGCGACGGTGACGGTCTGGCCGCCGAGCGACTCGGCATCGGCATAGAGCTGCGCGATTTTGGTGCGGTTCACGTATCCTCCCATAACGGTTGAATGATAGTTATCCATACAGTTCGATATTTTAGCAGCTCGGCTCATTTGGGCTATACAGATAAGGCATTGGCGGGATGGTTTTTCAAACGAAAAGCGCCCGCGGCCAAATGGTCGTGGGCGCTTGACGAGGTGCCTTTTGGCTGTGTGGCGTGGGGCCTGGCTACTTGGTCTTGGCAACCAGCAGCGGGTCGCCAAGCTTGACGAGCGGGTTGCCGCCGATAAGCGTTCCAGACTCGCCGACATGGTCGATGCTCTTAAGACGATCGAGCTCGGAGACGATGACGGTCACGATGTCCTCGTGACCAGCGGCCTTAATGGCCTCGCGGTCGAAGCTGATGAGCGGCTGGCCTGCCTTGACCACATCGCCCATCTCGACAAAGCGGGCAAAACCCTTGCCGTTCATTTCCACGGTGCCCAGGCCAACATGGATGAACACGCGCAGGCCGTCCTCGGTAATCATGCCGATGGAGTGGTTGGTGACAGTGGTGGCACCGATGCGGCCGTTGGCGGGCGCATAGATGGTGCCGGTAATGGGCTCGATGCCATAGCCCTGGCCAAGCATGCCCGAGGCGATCGTCTCGTCGGGAACCTCGTTCAGGTTGACGAGCACGCCGTTGACGGGGGCATAGATGACGCCTTCGCGGGTAGCGAAGCTTGCTGCGGGCGGAACGGACGCCTCGCCGGTCGAGGTGAAGGTGGACTTAAGCGAATCGAGCAGACCCATAGTTGCCTCCAACTTAAATAGGCGCATATCGCGCGTTTGGTTTGCCGGAAACGTTTCATATGTGTTTCGCGGCTTGGTCAACGCCCCTATTCTACGCTGCTCAAAGATACCTCTGAGCTGGGATTATGTGATATATCAGTTGAAGGGAAACTTATTGCCGGAGTGTTTCTGCGCCACGGGTTCAAGTGGGGTACGCTTGAAGGCAAAAAACAAGGGCGCTTAATTTGCGCGAAGGGAGCACATATGATTGTCGAGAACCATGCGCTGTGGGGCGAGGAGCCGACCGAGGAATATCCGGCGACCTTTACGTATTTGGGTGCCGAGCCGTTGCCCGATAAACCGAATGGCCGCCGCCCCGCGGTGATTATCTGTGGCGGAGGTGCGTTTACGCATATCGCTCCGCATGAGCAGGATCCTGTGGCGTTTGCGTTTTTGGATCACGGTTACCAGGCCTTTGTGCTCAACTATGTCACGAGTTCTACGGGTGACGTGAGCTTTCCGCACCCCCAGGCAGATCTTGCCAAGATGGTCGCCACGGTGCGCGCCAACGCTGACGAGTGGCATGTCGATCCCAAGCGCGTGTGCGTCGTGGGCTTTTCTGCTGGCGGCATGATTTGCGCTTCGCTGGCAACACAGTGGAAGACCGGCCCCTTCGCGGCACTTGCCGGGGCGCGTCCGGACGACATTCGTCCCGATGCCGTGGTGCTGGGCTATCCATTGCTCGACTTTGCCTATGTGCGTGACATGCAGACGCGCGATCCGCGCATTGACTTGCGTGTGCCCAAGACGGGCGGCAAGACGGGGCGCGATTTGCTCAACGACTACCTGTCGATGGTGACGGGCGGCGAGGCAACTGACGAGCATCTGGCCGACATCTGCCCCACCACGCATGTTTCGCGTCAGATGCCACCGACCTTTGTGTGGGGCGTGTCCGACGACAAGACGGCGCCGATCGCGCAGGTCTACCCGTTTGCGCAGCGCATGGCCGAGGAGGGCGTTGCATGCGAGATGCACGTCTTCGACCAGGGTGGTCACGGCCTTTCGCTCGGCAACGCCAACACCGCGGTCGACAACGAGGACAAGCAGGTGGCGGTCCGCCCTTGGATTCGCCTAGCCTTCCGCTTCCTGGAGCGCCATCTGTAAGAGGACGGGCATCCCAGCCCTTCAATAACTTGCGGTGAAATAGTTCCGATCGGGGCATCAACCAGCCCATCCAGGAACTATTCCACCGCAACTTTGTTTTTGATGCCCCGCCCGGAAACTGCGTCCCAGTTTTGCCTTTCAAGGTGGGACACGGTTTCCCATAGGGCCTCGACTGGGAAAGTGCGTCCCGTTTCGAGTGGGGATTCCGGGATGCATTTTCCGTAAGAGGCCTGTTTGGGAAACCATATCCCGTTTCGAGCCAGAATTCTGGGATGTAGTTTCCCCGAGAGGCCTCATCGGGAAACTATGGCCCTGAACTCTCCTGCCTGTCCCCATTGCGCCAATCTGCTGATTGAACGTCATTGTGTGTTCACGCTATCATGTAAGCTTAAAATTGGTTAGCCATGGCAAACGGTTAGCCATGGTAAACAAAATGCAACGCCCTGTGGGCGCCGGGGGAGGAACACGGACGTGAGGCTCGATACACTCGAGATTGGAAAGGACGCCGTCGTCGCATCGGTGACATCGGACGACCAGGCACTCCGACAGCATATTTTGGACATGGGCCTAACGCCGGGCACCGAAGTCACCATGATGAAGTACGCCCCCATGGGTGACCCGCTCGAGATCCGCCTGCGTGGCTACGAGTTGACACTGCGTAAGGACGATGCCGCTCGCATCGAGCTCGTGGGTATTCACGACACCGATACGGGTCCGCGCGCTAACGCCGCAATCGGCACGACGGAGCATCCGGCCCTGGGCGAGGGGACGTATTCGCCCCGTGCGGCAAAGACGGCCGTGCCCGAGGGCGCGCCGCTGCACTTTGCCCTCGCCGGCAACCAAAACTGCGGCAAGACCACGTTATTCAACCAGCTGACGGGCTCCAACCAGCACGTCGGTAACTTTCCTGGCGTGACGGTCGACCGCAAAGATGGCACCATCCGTAACCATCCCGAGGCGAGCGTTACCGATCTGCCTGGCATTTACTCCCTGTCGCCGTACACAGGCGAAGAGATCGTGAGCCGTCAGTTCATCCTCGACGAGCGCCCGGACGCCATCATCGACATCATTGACGCTACCAACATCGAGCGTAACCTGTACTTGACACTGCAGCTCATGGAGCTCGACCGCCCCATGGTCATCGCGCTCAACATGATGGACGAGGTGACCGCCAACGGCGGCGCCGTGGACGTCAACCTGCTCGAGAGCCTGTTGGGCGTGCCCGTTGTTCCCATTAGCGCTGCCCGCAACGAGGGTATCGGCGAGTTGGTGGACCACGCCCTGCACGTGGCGCGTTTCCGCGAGCGTCCCGGCCGCCTGGACTTCTGCGCACCCGATGGCCCAGACGGCGGTGCACTGCATCGCTGTATTCACGGCATTGCCAACCTTATCGAGGACCATGCCGCGACGGCGCACATTCCCGTGCGTTTTGCGGCGACCAAGCTGGTTGAGGGCGACGAGCTGGTGACCGAGGCGCTTCACCTGGATCGCAACGAGCTCGACGCCATCGAGCACATCATTACCCAGATGGAGGGCGAGGCCGGCACCGACCGCCTGTCCGCGCTGGCCGATATGCGCTTTAGCTTCATCGGCGACGTGTGTGGGCGCTGCGTCGTCAAGCCGCACGAGAGCCGCGAGCACGTGCGCTCCGTCAAGATCGACCGCATCCTGACAGGTCGTTACACGGCCATCCCGGCGTTCCTGGTGATCATGGGTCTCGTTTTTTGGCTGACGTTTGGCGTGATCGGCGCGGCGTTGCAGGGACTCATGGAGGACGGCATCGCTGCCATCATCGCCTCGGCCGATGCGGGCCTCAAGGCGTTCGGCACCAACGACGTGGTGCGCTCGCTGGCTGTCGACGGTGTGCTTACGGGTGTGGGCAGCGTGCTGACCTTCCTGCCGATTATCGTCGTGCTCTTCTTGTTCCTCTCCATTCTGGAAGACTCGGGCTACATGGCGCGCGTCGCCTTTGTCATGGATAAGGTGCTGCGTCGTTTTGGCCTGTCGGGCCGCAGCTTTGTGCCCATGCTCGTCGGGTTTGGCTGCACCGTGCCGGCTATCATGTCGACCCGTACGCTCCCATCCGAGCACGACCGCAAGATGACGGTCATGCTCACGCCGTTCATGAGCTGCTCGGCCAAGTTGCCGGTCTACGGTCTGCTGTGCGGGGCGTTTTTCCCACAGGCGACGGTTCCCGCCATGGTCTCGCTCTATCTGATCGGTATCGTGGTCGGCTGCATTGCGGCTTTGGTGCTCAACCGCACGGCATTTAAGGGCGATCCGGTGCCATTTATCATGGAGCTTCCCAATTACCGCCTGCCGAGCATCAAGACGACAGTGATGCTGGCATGGGATAAGGCCAAAGACTTTATTACCAAGGCCTTTACCATTATCTTTGCCGCTACGGTGGTCATCTGGTTCCTTCAGACGTTCGATATCCGCTTTAATGTGGTCGCCGACCAGTCGCAAAGCCTGCTTGCGGGCCTCGGCAGCATCATCGCGCCGGCGCTGGCGCCGCTTGGCTTTGGCGATTGGCGCGCATCCACGGCGCTCGTCACCGGACTTATCGCCAAGGAGAGTGTCATCTCGACCCTCACCGTGCTTTTGGGCGCGACCTCGCCCGCGGCACTGTCGACCATGTTTTCGCCGTTTACCGCTTACGTGTTCCTGGTCTTTACGTTGCTGTACCCGCCCTGCGTGGCGGCCATCGGCGCCGTCAGGAGCGAGTTGGGCGCGCGCTATGCCGTTGCCGTGTTCGCGTTTCAAGTGACGGTCGCCTGGATCGTGGCGTTTGTCGTGCATTCGGCGGGCATATTGCTGGGGTTGGCTTAGTATTTTATTGACGGCGCAACCTCTGTGTATCGAATTGTTTCGGTCCCGTGTCCGTTACTGACGGATGCGGGACCGTTGCTATATAATCCCCTCCGCTCAAAATGATTGGAGATGTTATATATGAGTCAGGCAAGGCAAGACGGCGTCACGCTCAGGCAGTGGCTCCCACTCGTCGGGCTCACCTGCTGTGCGTTCGTGTTCAACACGTCGGAGTTTATGCCCATCGGCCTTTTGACTGATATCGCCGCGTCGTTCTCGCTCACCGAGGCCCAGGCGGGCATCATGATCTCGGTCTATGCCTGGGGCGTCATGCTGCTGTCGTTGCCACTCATGGTGTTCGCTTCGCGTTTCGAGTTCAAGCGGATGCTGCTGGGCGTGCTTGCCGTGTTCTCGCTCGGTCAGTTCCTGTCCGCTGTGGCGCCGACCTATCCCATCCTGGTCTGCGCGCGCCTGGTGGTCGCTTGCGCACATGCCGTGTTCTGGTCAGTCGCCTCGATTATGGCCTCGCGCCTGGTCGACACTCGCCACGGCGCGCTCGCCATCAGCATGATTGCTACGGGCTCGTCCATCGCGCAGATCTTTGGCCTGCCTCTCGGTCGCGCCATTGGCTTGGCCGTGGGCTGGCGCATGACGTTTGCCGTGGTCGGGGGCCTCTCAGCCATCGCGGCCGTCTACCAGGCAGCGGTGTTCCCGGCCATGCCGGCGGGTGAGCGCTTTACCGTCAAACAGCTGCCCGAGCTGCTCAAGAACCCGCTCCTCATCGCGCTCTACGCAGTCACGGTCTTCATGGCGACCGGCTATTACGCAAGCTACAGCTATATCGAGCCTTTCCTGGCTCAGGTCGCGCACGTCGACGCAAGCGCTATTACCATGACGCTGACGGCGTTTGGCTGCTCCGGTCTGCTCGGAAGCTGGCTGTTCGGCCGACTGTTCGATGGGCATCGCTTTCCGTTCTTGGCTATCACACTCTCCGGCGTGCCGGTGGCTCTGCTGCTCATGGGTCCGGTTGCACCGTCGCTCGTCGCCGTTCTCGCTGTTTGCGCGCTATGGGGCTGCTGCTCCACGGCCTTTAACGTGGCGTTTCAGGCCGAGCTCATCAAGTGCACGTCGGCAGATTCGTCGGCCGTCGCCATGTCGATCTTCTCGGGCCTGTTCAACCTGGGGATCGGCACCGGTACGGCGATCGGCGGCGCCGTGGTGTCGGGCCCCGGCATCGCCTGGATCGGCTACGCAGGCGGCACGATCGCTGTCGTGGGCGTCATCCTCGCCATCACCGTATTGTTCCCAGCCATACGCCGCGCAAAGCTTGTCGCCTAATCACGTCCCCTCATCAGTTGCGGTGAAATACGGACTGCTGAGCCCAATAAACCCGGCAAACAGTCCGTATTTCACCGCAACTTAGAAAGGGGCTGGTGCAGCTAAAAGAGCCCCGTCCCAAAATAGCTACCCTGCTGGGCATACAATGGATGTCGTTGTGTTGGGCTTACCGGGAGGTTGCTATGTGGGCATACGAGACGACGTTCTATCAGATCTATCCGCTGGGCTTTTGTGGAGCTCCGCGCGAAAACGCCGCCCCTGTTGCCGAGGATGAGCTCGCCCAGGCCGCCGATGCCACAGCTAGCCCCGATGCGCCCATCATGAAGATTGCCAAATGGGCCGACTACCTGCAGGAACTCGGCGTTGGCACTGTGCTCATCAACCCGCCGCTCGAGTCCGATAGCCACGGCTACGATACGCGCAGCCTGCGCCATATCGACCGCCGCCTGGGTGGGGATGTCGACTTTGCCGCCGTGTGCGACACACTGCATGCCCACGGTATCCGCGTGGTGCTCGATGCCGTCTTCAACCACGTCGGCCGCGGTTTTTGGGCCTTCCGCGATGTGCAGGAGCGCAAGTGGGATTCGCCGTACAAGGATTGGTTCCACATCAGCTTTGACGGTGACTCGTGCTACGGCGACGGCTTTTGGTATGAGGGCTGGGAGGGCCATTTTGAGCTTGTGAAGCTCAACCTGCAAAACCCCGCCGTGGTCAATTACCTGCTTGAGTCCGTGCGTCGCTGGGCCGAGGTCTTTGGCGTCGACGGCCTGCGCTTGGACGTTGCCTATATGCTCGACCGCGACTTCATGCGCCGCCTGCACGCTTTTACCCGTGAGCTCAAGCCCGACTTTGTGCTGATTGGCGAGACGCTCCACGGCGACTACAACCAAATCGTCAACGACGAGATGCTCGACTCCTGCACCAACTACGAGTGCTACAAGGGCCTGTACTCCAGCTTTAACTCGGTCAACATGTTCGAGATCGCCCATTCGCTGCATCGCCAGTTTGGCGGCGACCCCTGGTGCATCTACCGCGGCAAACATCTGCTTTCGTTTGTCGACAACCACGATGTGCCGCGCCTGGCAAGTATCCTCACTGACAAGTCGTGCCTGCGTCCCGCCTATGGCATGCTCTTTGGCATGCCGGGCATTCCGTGCGTCTACTATGGCAGCGAGTGGGGAATTGCTGGTGAAAAGGGCGGCCCCGATGGCGACTGGGCGCTGCGCCCTGCGCTCGATGAGCCTGCGCCCAACGAGCTGACGGCCTTCATCACGCAGCTGGCGCACCTGCGCTCGGCAAACGACGCGGCGGCCCGTGCTCTCAACTACGGTGCCTATCGCAATGTGGTGATCCAGAACAAGCAGCTGCTGTTCGAGCGCGCCTGCGACGACGCGACGGTGCTCGTGGCGGTGAACGCCGTGGACGAGCCTTACACCTTTGGCGCCGGCGAGCTCAACGGCTCCTTTGTCGATTTGCTTGCCGACGGCGTGCCCACGGTCGAGCTGGCGGGCTCCCTTGAGCTTGCGCCCTACGAGGTGCGCTATCTGTTGAGGGCCTAGGCCATGGCAGCGTCTGACGAGGGCTATCAACATATTGAGCATGGGTTTGAGCCCGTGTTCGACCAGCACTCGCGCGTTTTGGTGCTCGGATCGTTTCCCTCGGTGCTGTCGCGCGCTAATGCCTTTTATTACGGCAACCCTCAGAATCGCTTTTGGCGTGTGATGGCCACGTGCCTCGGTATGCCTGTGCCGCCCAACGAGGGCGATCCTTTGGCAAGCGGTGAGCCCGCGACGCTCGATGCCTCCATTGCCGCCAAGCGGGCCATGCTGCTGAACGGCGGCGTGGCCCTGTGGGATGCAATCGAGAGCTGCGACATTAAGGGCTCGAGCGACGCGAGCATCCGCAACGTTGTGCCGGCACATATCGAGCGCATTACCGGCGCAGCTCCCATTGAGCAGGTGATATGCAACGGTGGTACAGCTGGCCGGCTCTACAAGCGCTATCTACAAGAGCGCACCGGGCTGCCGGCCATCGTTCTGCCGTCGACAAGTCCCGCCAATGCGGCGTGGCGTCTGGAACGCCTTGTCGAGCGTTGGAGCGGCGCCGCTGATTGGCAGGCTTTTTCGATTTAGCAGTTTGAGTGCTCGGCAAGATGCCTCATAACGGCGTGCCAGATCGGTGTGGGCAGTGCAGGCGTGGCGCGCACCATGCCGTCGGTGTCGACGCCGCCCGTTGCGGCGCCACTGAGCTTCTGCGCGTGTTCGACGGAACACCCCATACGAACGGCGCCCACGAGCTTGTCCATGGCCTCCGAAAACGGTCGCCGCAAGAGTCCCATGCGCGGGGAGCGACGAAGCGCCGCAATGCCGCTGCCAGCGCAGATGGCAACGCCGCCACACCACAATTGGTTATGGCGCTCACATGCCTTGTGCAGGCGAACGGCGGTCTCACGCGCCTGCTCAGTGCCCTGTTGTGCGGCTCGAATCGCGGCGTAGACACGCGTTCCCGTACCGCCAAAGCGCTCAAGCGCCTGCTCGATGGCTGTCAACGTCTTATCGTCAGCCACATCTTCAATGGCCAGCACGATGCCATCGGCAACGCTGCCGGCGTCATTTGCCTTCAAGTCGACCGGGTGGGGGAGTGCGGTGCCGGAAAGCTGTGCATAGGCGGTGATGGCATCCTGCAGGTCCCAGAGCAAAAACTCAAGATCGTCGCTATTGGGAATGCTGATATACGCAATGGTTTGCAGTGTTTTTGGTACATCGCCGCGTGCGGTCGTCTCCATGCTGCCTCCTTTCCGGTTGGTTTCCGTTTAGGTTACACCGTCTGGTGGCGCCCCGCCGCGCTATCCTAGTGCAACCCTTACGAAAGGAACGCCATGCGTCTGCCCATGAATACCTCGCTTGCCACGCTCAAGCCCTCCGGCATCCGTCGGATTAACGCGCTCGCCGCCCAGCATCCGGGGTGCATCGCGCTCGCGCTCGGCGAGCCCGATTTTCCCACGCCCGATGTGATTAGCGCCGAGGTGACCGCCGCACTGGACCGCGGCGACACGCACTATCCGCCCAACAACGGTCGCCCCGCCCTGCGTGAGGCGTTATCTGCCTACATGGGGGATGCGGGCCTTACGTTTTCGGCGGACGAGGTCATTCTGACCGACGGTGCGACCGAGGCCCTGTCGGCAGCATTCATGGCTATGCTCAACCCAGGCGACGAGGTCATTATCCCCACGCCGGCTTTTGGTTTGTACGAGAGCATCGTCGTGGCCAACCATGCCAAGGCGGTCTTTTTGGATACGGAGCCTGCGCAATTTCAGATTGACGAGGACGCACTTCGTGCTTGCGTGACGCCGGCGACCAAGGCCATTGTCATCTGCACGCCCAACAATCCTACAGGCTGCATCCTCAACGCGGCATCGCTCGACGCCGTGGCACACGTGGCAGAACAGGCGGGCATCTACGTGGTCTGCGACGACGTATACAACCGCCTGGTTTATGTGGATGGCTACGAGCGCTTTGCCCAGCGCCACCCGGCGCTTCGCGATCAGACGGTAGTTATCGAAAGCTTCTCCAAGCCCTGGGCCATGACCGGCTGGCGTTTGGGCTGGCTCGCAGCCGCAGCCCCCGTCATCGCCGAGATCGCAAAGGCCCACCAATACTTAGTATCGAGCGCCGTCTCCTTCGAAATGGACGCCGCAGCCCGAGCCCTCACCGTCGACCCAACTCCCATGCTCGAAGTCTACCGAGCCCGTCGCGAACGCGTACTCGCAGCCTTAGACGCCATGGGCCTCGACGTAGTAGAGCCCGCAGGAGCCTTCTACACTTTCCCGAGCATCAAAAAGTTCGGCCTAACCAGCGAAGACTTCTGCATCAAAGCCATCAAAGAGGCAAACGTAGCCCTAGTCCCGGGCGACTGTTTCGGAACCGAAGGCCACATCCGCCTAAGCTACTGCGTCTCCGACGAAAACCTGGACGAAGGCCTCCGCCGCCTGTCCACCTTCATTTCAACCTTGTAGCCCTCAGGGATGCAACACATCAGCCCACCGACTTAAGGCTTATGAGTGGGGGCGTCGGCCAACGGGAAACCGGGCTGCCCCAAAGTCACCGCAGGCCGCGCCGCCGAAGGCCAGGCGCAAGGTTTTCGTAGATTCCGCACGAGCCGAAGAGCACTTAATGTGCTCTTCGTGCGAGCCAGGAC
>UROZ01000001.1 GCA_900549655.1 uncultured Collinsella sp. | reverse complement strand
CGGTTGTGACGACATCCACGCGGCCGCCATCATGGGCAACTACAGTCACGAGTCCGCTGGATCCTCAAATCATAAGATATATCCGATGGCTGACCAGGCAATGGGTTCGCATGCCTATTGGCTGGACGGAAAGAGCCCGAAGACAAACGACGAGATCATTGCGAGGGGTTCTGTCTATAACAAGGCGACCGGTATAGGCCAATGGGACGGAGGGCGCCGCCTTCGCCTGGCCCAATTCGCCAAGGAGAAGGGCAAGAACTGGTACGACCTCGACGTCCAGCTCGAGTTCTGGTCGGACCACGATGAGTGGGGCACATTTTCCAGTGCCGACGGTAAATACACCTATCAAACCTTCATGGACTCAACCGATCTCGAGGCCGCTACGAAAAACTACGCCATGGGGTGGGAACGCTGCGCCATGGTGGGAGGCAAGCCCTCAGGCTGGGAATCGCGATACACCAGCGCGCAGTACTTCTACAACGCAATCACATCCGGTACCCACGGCGGCTCGGGACAGGGGCTGGCGGGCGCCACGGGAAGCCAGCTCGCCGTCGTCAACGCCTGCAAGTCCACGCCCTCGCCTGGCCAGAACTGGTGTGCCGCGTGGGTGACAAACGTATTCAAGGCGGCGGGTGTCGGCACCTTCGGTGGAAACGCCTGCGACATGGTCAAGGCATGGTGCCACAGCAACAATCCTGCGGACCTCAAGGTCGGCATGATCGTCGGCGATGCGAGCCATCCCGGCACCGGCAGCCCGGGCCTTCTCTATGGCCATGTCGGCATCTACATCGGTGACGGCAAGGTCATGAGCAACGAAGGCACGATCACCACCAAGACGCTCGATGAGTTCATTGCCTTCTACGGTAAGGGCTCAGGCGTCTACTGGGGTTGGATAGGCGGAGTCGAACTCAAATAGCCAGCAAGGGAGAGGACAGATCACTATGTACAAAAAGGGAAAGAAGCTGGATTCGAAGGGGATTATCCTCGCCTGCGTCGGCATCATCATAGTCTGCATCGCAATCAACGTCGCGTTCGCACTCTTTCCGCCCACAGGCAGGACGGATGACAGCCCGGCGGTGGAATCCTCGGCTGTCTCCGACGGTGAAGTCGGTGCCGATGGTTACGGCTCGGATGATGAATCGGAAGGCGGCGCCACGGATGGGCAGGACGAGACGATCCAGGTCGAACCATCGATCGTGGCCGTTCCCGATAGCCTGCCCGAGGGAATGACCCAGACTGGTTTCCAAGACGCGGTCGCAAGGTACCTCACGTCCCTGACCCCCGAATACGGCGTTCCCGAGAAGACGCTTATCGAGTCAAGCGATGTCAATCAGGGAATGGGTCCCGATGGCACCGACATCCCCTACTGGGTCATCCGCGTCTACTTCCCCAACGAGACGGAGATTCCCGTGACCGTCGATTACACCAAGGGCGAGGGCTTCAACGTCGGGACATACTGATTGAGATGAAGAACGCGCCCGGACCGTACACAACCGAACCTTCCCTGCTGCTCTTTCGCCGACGCCTGGCCGCCCTCATGAGGGTGACGGGCATCGGCCAGGATGAGCTTGCGGGGATGATCGGGCAATCGTCGCGCTCGATCGGCCTGTGGCTAACTGGCGTCAGGTTGCCCTCGGCCGTCTCGCTCAAGGCCCTCTCAAGGACGTTCGGCGTGCCTACCGACTGGCTGCTGGGCGCGGATGCGGTCGAGATAGCCTCGGGACTCACGAGGCTCGCGGAGATAGCATCGGCTCCGAAGGCGACGGATACCGGCGCAGATAGGGCGTCAGGCTGAAGGCTTACCTGCCCTGCCGCGGTGAACACTTGTTCCCGCGCTGGGCGACATGGGCGCACTCCCCCATCATCGATGGGTAGTTGACTGAGACGGGGAGGAATTAATGCAACAGAGCCACATTGAAGCGCCTGTCGAGATGCTCGCGGCGGTTATGGGCCATCCGCATGGCTGGGACACGATTCTCGACGCCATGGCCGAGCACTCCGAACTGGGCCCGAGGGGAATTCTCGCTCTTGCGGCATTCAAGCTCGACCATCCCGAGGCCGATACATCGACTGTCCTCAGCAGGCAGCGCGCCGATTTGCTTGGCGGAAAGATAAAGGAGCATCCGGCCGGATTCGAGATTCTCGTTCCCTTCGCCAGACGAGTAGACGATGAGCTGACTCTCGATTGCGAACTCGTTCCCGAGACGGTCTACCCTGCCTCCGCTTATATAGGGCTCACCTCGTGCCCCGGCGCCGCACCGATCAGCGTCGTCGAGGGGGATGCGGTCGCGCTCGATGCGGTCTCGATAGCCTCCGAAGACGTCGATCTTGAGGGCATGGACCCGATGGCTTCCCACGTTACGCTTCGCCGCTACGGGATCGATGACGGCCTGGAGGTTCGTGTCCCGATGGAGGATACCGAGCTGCTTCTCGCGCGTATCGAGCGCGTTTGTGCCCAGGTGAGAGGTGCCACGGGCAGAATCGACCGCGCCCTCAAGAAGGCGGGTTTCGAGTGCAAGCCGAGAGTGCGGCCCCCGCAGGGTGACCGGGCCGAGCGCGGCAAATCGGCAACCATGACGACCAGGCGACTAAAGAGTATGCTCGCCTCCTTTGATGCCGGTGCGCGCCGAACCTCCAATAACTCTCGAAAGGGGGCTTAGCGCCATGGCCAGGAGAGCGTCGAGGCGCTTTGTCGCGGCAGAGGGGCAAATCTCCCTTTTCGCGATGGATGATTCAGCGATTTACGTGGCGCCCGCCGAAGAACAAACCGATAACGTGGAAGCGCAGCAAAGGTTGGCCCTTGACTTCGGGGCGCAACAGGAATCTTATGTAAGCCAAGCGGGGGGCGACGAGTTCGCCCACAAGGATGATTTCGAGGAGGAAGCGCATGTCGGTGCTGAAGAACCCGTACAGGGGCGTGAGGGGTCTCCGGTATTCCTTCATGGAGCAGAACGCTCCGGAGGAGCTGGCCAGGATGGAGGCGGCTGGCGAGACGGAGGAGTATCTCAAGGCGGTGGAGCGCAACTACCTGACGAGGCTCGCGGAGCTGCAGGACAGCTGCATGGAGAGCTGCGGGGCGACACCGGAGTTCGCGCAGATCGCGATGGCCGAGTGCCGGTACGACGACTACATCCGCAAGGCGAACAGCGCCCAGATGATGGCCGAGGAGATCGCCCTCAACGAGACGGTGCTCACACTCTAGCCGCCCACCACAACACCGAATACCTGAACCCTGATATCCAGTCCGGCCATTCGCCACTGGAGCGCGCCAGGCTGAATGTCGCGGCGTTGTGCGCCCTCAAGGCGACCATGGACGAGGCGCGAGACGCCACTCTCGAGGAGGCGCGCGCCATCTCAGCCTATTCCGGTTGGGGCGGTGCCGCGAACGCCTTTGCCGAAAACCCGACCGGTGGCTGGGTCGAGGTATCACGGGATCTGAAAGAGATTTTGAGTGAAGATGAGTTCGCCGATCAGCGCGCGACTGTCCTCACCGCCTTCTACACCCCCCGCCCCGTCGTGGAACTTATCTGGGAGACGTTGAGGGATGCCGGTATCTGTGACGAGGGCAGGGCCGAGATTCTGGAGCCGGGCTGCGGAACGGGCAACTTCATGCGCTGCGTCCCTGAGGGCATGGACGTCCATGTGACCGGCGTTGAAATTGACCCCGTGAGCGCGGGACTCGCACGCGTGCTTTGCCCCGACCATAAGATCGTCGCCGCCGATATCGCCAAATGCGAGATCCCCGAGGGGTCGTTTGATGCCGCCATAGGTAACGTCCCCTACTCGGACGCGATAAAAATCGACGGAGTGCCGCTTCATGACTACATGATCAAGAGGGCCGTGGCAGCCGTGCGCCCCGGCGGTATCGTCGCTGTGCTGACGAGCCGCTATACCATGGACAAGGCCCGAGAGGCCACACGTGAAAGTCTTGCCCGCGAGTGCGATCTTGTCGGCATGGCACGGCTCCCCAAGGAGACTTTCGAGAGCCAGGCGGGAACGAGCGCGCTGTGCGACCTCGTTGTCCTGAGAAAGCTCGCCGAGGCGCGGGAAATCACGCACGACAACGCGCCGGCCTGGGTCCGTACGGAGACGAACGCGGACGGCTTCCGCGTGAACGCTCTGCTTGCCTCCAACCCGTCCATGGCCGTCGGCGAGCAGAGCTCGGAGATGACCGCATACGGCCCCGGATATGCATTGATAAGTGGTCTGGACGCCGCAGGAATCGCCGATAGCGCTAGGAAGTCCCTGGCAAATCAGGCCATCGGTGCGATTTCTCATACATTTGAGGGGATGCCCGGCAGGTCTGCCGCTCCCGAGGTCGCGCAGGTCCCCACCAATCCGGCGCTCTATGAGTTCACGCTGGGCGATGGCGGGTCGATCTGGTACGGCAACGGCGACACGGTGGAGCGCTTCCGGCTCGCGGGGCGCGAGGCAGAGGACCGTGCACGCGCAATGCTTGAGCTCAGGGATGCCGCGCGAGCGCTTATCTCGCTCGAGCGCGACCCCAAATCGACCGACGCCGCAATCGAATCTGGAATCAAGGCCCTCAGCGACCGCTATGACCGCTTCGCTGAGCGTTACGGACGCCTGAATGATCCGAAGAACCGCAGAGTCCTCACCATGAAGGGCTATCACGACTGCTCGCTCGGCATCAACCTCTTCAGTCTCGAGGTACTGGACACCAAGAAGAACTTCGTCCGCAAGGCCGACATCCTCTCGAAGCGCACCGTGCGCCCCCAGGCACCCCTCCCCGACCGTTCGGAGACCCCTGCCGATGCCCTGGCCGTCTCATATGACCGCACGGGCGGCGTCGATTTGGCACTCATCGGGCGACTACTCGGCTGCGGTGTCGACGAAGCCGAGCAAAGACTCGGCGACCTCATCGTCCGCGATCCGATCACGTCGAGGATCGAGAGCGCCGAGGCATATCTTTCCGGTGATATCGGCGAGAAGCTCGATGCGATCCATTCGATGCAAAAGAAGATAGAGAGCGATCGGGTCGACGCCGGGGAAAGCTCCTGGCTCGAGTCGGTATCGATTCCCCCCGCCCGCACTCCCGAGACGAGTGCGGAGGTGGCGAGAGCCGTTGCCGTCCTCATGAAAAGTGGCCTGTGGGACACCTGCGTCCATCCCCTGACGGCCGACCGTGCCGTTATCGCCTCGGCGCATGTCAACAGCCTCCCCGACAGCTGGCGCGACAGGTCATTCAGTACGTGGACCGGGGAGGCGTTATTTGCCGCCCTGGGAGAGCTCGATGAGGGGGTACGCGTCTCTACCGAGCGCAGGAACGGCTACGCGGCCATATCGAACCCGCTCATCGCGGCGCTTGTCGAGAGATCGTTCGGATATCTGGCAAGTAAACGGGATTTCGCGTCCGATGGGATGAACACGGAGGAGGTTCTCTGGCGATTGTCCACCGATCCGCACGTGGGGCCCGATGTCCTTGCCGTGGCGCTTGGACGTGCCGATGCCGACAACACGTATCAGACCCCCTATCCGATCAAAAACCTGGCGCGCGCGTATGGGATCCCTGTTGCCCGGAAGTCGGATCAGGAGCCCCTATCGAGTGTTTTGGCGGCTGCGATGAAGGCGGACCCCGTGCCGGCCGAATTCCTAATCTCGCTCGGTTATCGCCAGGCGGGTGAGGATGCCGTGATGAGGACTACCCATGTCGACTGGATGGGCGACGTCGATCAGCCCATTCCCCACGAAGAGCTTGTTAATCCAGATGACCTTGCCGAATACAGGGCTAGACGCGAGCGACATATGGCGGCCTTCGGCCTAACCGAGTCGGATGTCGAGAGGCTCGCCGCGCTGCGCACCTGCGAAGAGAAACTGAAAGCCGTGCTTCCACGTGAGCTGGGTCCCGGAGAGATCGCGGCGACCCTGGGCTCTCCCTGGATTCCCCCCTCCTTCGTCATGAGCTTCATCGAGGAGGAGCTCGAGTTAACCGATGGCGAGATGACTGCGGCAAAGCAGAGGAAATTCGAGGTTGCCCATGAGCCTCGTACCGGAAAATGGCGCCTGACGGGAAACGCGACCGAGCTTTCTCTCGAGGTGCTGGCCAGATACGGCATCAGCAGCTATTCGCCGCTCAAGGTCATCTCGGCCGTCCTCAACGGCAGCGAGACGAAGCTGAACAAGACCGACCCGTCCACGGGCAAGAAGATTCCCGACCCCCAGGGGACTAAGGCCGCATGGGACAGGAGGCGCTTGATTTCGTCGGCTTTCGAGAAATGGGTGTGGGCAGACCCGGATCGGGCAGATGTTCTGTGCAGAATCTACAACGATAGGTACAACCGATTGGCGCCCAGGACGTATGACGGCTCATACCTCACCTTTCCCGGTATGAATCCCGACGTGGAGATGAGGCCGCATCAGCGTGCCGCCGTCGCGCGAGCTGGGCAGGCAGATGAGGGCACGCTTGTGGCCCATGTCGTCGGCGCCGGAAAAACTTATACGGGTATCGCCATGTGCATGGAGGCCAGACGTCTCGGTCGGGCCAACAAGCCGCTTGTCGTCGTGCCGAAGCACCTGACCGAACAGTGGGCATCGGATTTTGCCTACCTCTATCCAGGGTCGAGGGTGCTGTATATGGGTAAATCCGAGTCGGATTCCGCGGATGCGGCGAGGGAGTTCTTCGGCCGCGCGGCAAACGGGGACTGGGACGCCGTGATCGTGTCGAGTTCGCGCTTCGACATGCTCGACCTTTCGCAGGAGCGAAAGGAGGTCTATCTCAAACGCCGAAGGGCGGAATTCCTGCAGGCCAAAGAAGATGCGCTAGAAAACGGTGGAACCTTCTCGGTTAAAAAGCTCGAGGAGGAAGTCAAGAAAATCAACGATAAGCTCTCGAAGCTCCATTCCTCTCCGAAGACCGAAGGGCTTTCGTTCGAAGAGATCGGCTTCGACTATCTGTTTGTGGACGAGGCGCACAACTATAAGAATCTCCCTACGTATGGCCTCGCAATTGCGGGAATGACTTCCTCGAAGTCCAACCGAAGTGAGAGCCTGCTTGAAAAGTGCACCTACCTTCGCGAGATCGGCCATGGACGCAACATCGTGTTCGCCACGGGCACGCCTGTCACCAACACGATGGGCGAGCTGTACAACATGCAGCGCTATCTCGCCCCCGAGCTCCTCGAACGGCAGGGCCTTTCATCGTTCCCGGCCTGGGCGTTCACGTTCGGCACGATAGAGGACTCGATGGAGATCAAGCCCGAGGGCAACGGCTTCCAGCTGAAACAGCGCTTCACGAAGTTCCATAACCTCCCCGAGCTCATGAGCGCCTACCGAACCTTTGCGGACATCGTCACGCAGGAGACCGTGAACCTCAAGGTCCCCGATTGCGAGGAGATCCATATCACCGTGCCCGCCACGCCTGAGCAGCTCGAGGAAGTCAAAAAGCTCGGAATCCGCGGTGAGCGCGTCCGTGCCGGAAATGCAGACGGCAACGATAACCTGCTTGCGATCACGGGCGACGGCATGAAAGTCGCACTCGACCCGAAGCTGATGCACCCCGAGTTTGAGCCGATGGAGGGTGGCAAATGCGAGGTATGCGCACGCGAGGTATTTAAAATCTGGGAGGAGACGGCCGACATGCGCGGCGCGCAGCTCGTCTTTTGCGACCGTTCGACCCCGGCCTCGGGGAAATGGAATATCCAAGACGATATGAGGAGACGCCTCATTGAGGCGGGAATCCCCTCCGAGCAGGTTGCGTGCGTCAGCGACGCCGGCAACGACCCGGAGAAGAAGGAAACGCTCTTCGAGAGGGTCCGTTCGGGCGAGGTGCGCGTCCTCATGGGTTCGACTGAGAAGCTGGGCACGGGTACAAACGTCCAGACGAGGCTCGCGGCCATCCATAACCTTGATTGCCCATGGAGGCCTTCCGATTTCGAGCAGCGCCTTGGTCGAATCAGGCGCCAGGGAAACCTTTTCGAGAGCGTGAGGGACTTCAAGTACGTCGCCCAGGGAACTTTCGATTCCTTCCTCTACTCCACCGTCGAGCACAAGCAGCGCTTCATCGGGCAGGTCTTCTCGAATAAGCCGTCCGTGCGCAGCATGGATGACATCGATGAGACGAGAATCACCTACTCCGACCTTGCCGCCGTGGCGTCCGGTAACCCCGATATCAAGAGGATCCAGGAGCTGAGAAGCGAGATTATGGCCCAGTCCATGCTCAAGCAGTCTCATTCCGAGATGGTGGCAAACATGCGCCACCAGATTGAATCTCATTATGAGCCTTCGGCCGCGTGCAACCGCCGGCGATTCGAGCTGCTCGAATGCGACCACGATGTCCTCGAGCGCGCGAACAGGCAAAGGGAGCTCGACAAGGGCGCAGATATCGTAAGGGTCTCGGTCGGAGGCGTGTCGGCGCTAGATCGAGCTAGTGCGATCGGCATGATTCAAGCGGCTGCCGGAGATTGTCCCATCGGCCCCGTCAGGGCAATTGGAGAGTTTCGCGGTCTTGAGATTGTCGTGAAGAAGGAGCAGACGCTGCTCGAGCGAGACGGCACCTTCCGTTACGACCCTTTCATCGGCCTGAGGGCCAAGGGCACAGCCGACGCGCACTGGTCGAATCATATGCTGCCATCGGCCACTTCCGGTTCACACACCGTGCTGCAGCAGATGGACGGCATTATCGAGAAAGAAGCGGGCGGTCTAGACCAGGCAAGGGCCCTTATGGAGCGCTCCGACAAGCAGCTTGAGGATGCCAGGAGAATCGTTGTCGAGCCCTGGGACGGTGAGGAGAATCTCGAGAAGCTGCAGGGCGAGCTTGCCGAGCTGGAGCAGAAGGAGCTGGAAAAAGGCCATGACGAGTCAGGCGTAGATGGTGACCAGGACGAAGGCGACCCCGCCATTGCGGAGTCTCCCGTCAGTGTCGGGGGACACGATGGGGGCGCACATCCCCACACGAGCGGTCATGGATTTTAAACGATAGCCACAATCGGCCTCCAAAGGCACTAGCCGCTTGGACGCTATGGATCCGATTGAGGTTGAATGAGAACGGAGACGGGATGAACGTAGGGAAAAGTCTCGCCGAATCGATTGAGGGGGCCACGACGGCCTACTATCGAGATGGCGGTGGCACCGAGACCGGGATTGCGGCTGATGAGAGGCTGGTCGAGGCGCTCAAACAGGCCTATATCGCCGCCTATGCCAGAAATGACGGCGGCTCGCTGGATACCGTGAAAAATGAGCTCGCGGAGTTCGGTGGAAGGGAGCCGACGACCAATGAGATCTGCGAGGCCGCCATCGCGCTCGCAGGCAAGCAAGCGAAGCAGGATGCCGGGGTCATCTCCCGTATGTTTAAGCTACAGGCCGCATCGCTAGCGGAAGAGTATGCGCCTGCGCTTATCAGGGCCTTCGATGCTGAGCGTGCCCAGAAGGCTGATCTCGGTATCGCGGCAAACAATAAGGAAGCGACAAGGCGAACGAATATTAGGAGGAACTGATATGCATCTTGTGGATGATCATGGGGAGCCATGTGTCCATATATTTAGTGTCCAGTACTTGCCGGCGAACGTTTACTTCACAACACAGCCCCATGACATCCTGCTCAAGGTTGAGAGAGATCCGAAAGGACGCGAGGGCGTCTTCGTTCAACCCTTCTCACGCGGCGGCATCGTTCCCATGGCCCATGTCTCGCATAAAGTGGAGACCGCTCTCAAGTTCGGATGGCCGGAACTCTCGCACAACGGTTATTTCGCCGTAATCCCTTACCAATGTGATAAAAACGGGTTAACCGGGTATCTTAGGCCTGGATTCGAGAACTTAATGGAGTTCCCTATCCTTATGGGCATCCTCGAGCTCGAGGGGATGGTGGAGAACGCCGAGCGCGACTCTCTTTACGGCACCCTCGTGATCGATGAGAAAACTAACGAGATCAAGGTCGAGGTTCCCGAGGATGTCGATACCGAGTTCAGGTATTGGCTCAGGAACAACGGGGCACACCCCGTCTCATCCAAGGAGATGCCGACGGTTCCCGTTGACCGCGATCCGAACCGAATCTCCAAGGAGGTCGAGGCGATCATCTCGGAAAAGACTCCGGAACGCTTCATGAGATCGCTGCTCGACTCGAAGATCCTGCGTGCTGGGGCTTCGGCGGCAGATGTAGCGGCGCTGAGATCGGGACTCGATGGCCTTTTGGGCCATAGCGTCGCCGGTACGGAAAACCTTAAGAAATCGCTCGATATGAGAGAGCGTTCAACGCGACATTAATAGCTCACAAATCCGTAAGCCCCTGCCCTGATCAGGGGCTTTTCGTTTGTTAGGAAATTCATTTAGTCAGAAATTACATAGTTACGATATTGCACAGTTCCGTTATCACGTAGCTACGTTATGCCGTTGGGGCGGCACCATCGACACCATCAGCGAGGCCAACCTGCAGGACAGTTACATCGAAAACACGGCTTATCGGTGGTGTGTCCTGGAGTTCGTCCCGATCGTCGACACGCGATGGAAGCCCGTCACCTATGGCCACGGCGATTCGAGTTGGTATTGCTGCAGCAAATGGGACGTGCGCTACGACCTCGCTCGCGCCAAGGAGCTGCTGGAAACGGGGCCGCGGGAGTACGACCGACTTCCAGACGGCGGGCCCTACGACGGCCACCCCTGTTGGCAAGCGTAAAAACGGGGAGGGTCAAAAACCCTCCCCGTTGCGTCAGCGGTGTCGACCAGCCTACCTGCGAGTCCTGTAAACCCTGCTTCGGTGGTCTACATCGACAACAAGGATGACGAGAACATCGTCCTCGATATCGACAACTATCCGATAGTCTCCGACCCTGTAGCGCCATAGACCAGACTTATTTTCAGTCAAGCCCTTTCCCATGCTCCTCGGGTCTTCGAGCTGTGAAATCTCATGAAGTTTCGCCACGATCCTCTTGGCGATCTGCTTGTCCAGCTTCTTCATCGAACGCTGGACGTCCTTGTCGATCTCAATCCGCCAAGCCAAGGCTTTCCTCCAGCTCGTCGAGCGTCACGGTCTCAAGCCTGCCGGCCCGGTAATCCTCGACCTTCTTCAATAGGCCGTATTCGTACTCAAGCCTGTCAATCTCGGCAGCGAGCGCTTCTGTCATGTAGAAAGTCTTCGTGCGTCCCGTTGATTTCGCCAAACGGTCGTACCTGATTGCCAAGTCCTCGGGCATCCTCAATGCCGCGGTAGCAGTTGCCACGGTGCACCTCCCAATCATCTGTATAACACGTTATACATTCTAGCACACCATTCGCCGTATAGGTGTAAAACACGTTATACAGATGGCCGCAGGGGTGTACAATAAATATATTGATAATATACGTCCTGTAAAGGCAGGGCCTTACCCCCCGGGGGCGGGCCATGATCGCGGGTTTCGCAGCCCAATTTTTTTTGCCGCAGGGGTGTAAAATAAATGTATTGATAATATACGTCCTGTAAAGGCATAGCCTTAGCCCTCGGGGGCGGCTGGTATGGAGGGTGGTGTTCAGTGGCAGATCGCAAGAAGAAACCCGGGCATGATGACGCCTGGTGGGCAGCCCAGCGCCATGCCTACATAGAGAAGAACGACATCCTTCTGTCCGACTATCCGTCCTGGGAATGGGTCAGCCCGTACGACTTCTGGCGGACTATCTTCCCCGATGGCTTCCTGCAGCCCCGCGGTGAGGTGGTCCCGTGGCATGAGAGGGGTGGCGGCCATCCCAACGGCATCGTCATCCAGATCACCCATAAGACCAAGACAGTCAAGACCAAGACGGGCATCGAGCACGATGTCCCCGTGATCGAGCGGTTCACGCTGACCGACGACCTCGACGGAGTTGAGGAGCGCGTCGTCGACTCGAACAGGAAGAACGAGTCCGTCTTTTGCGCACCCGTGTCGTATTTTGGCAAGAGCCGCGTTGCCGCGAACGCCCGGTTCCTGCACGCGTTCGCGATCGACCTCGACGGCGTCGGCGTGCAGGAGCTGAAGAATATGCTGAAGCAGTTCCGCAACGGCCGTGATCCGGCGTTTGCGGCAGATAAGTGGGTGTCCCTTCCCCAACCGACCTTTCTCGTGAACTCGGGTACGGGTTTCCACCTCTACTACGTGCTTGACCAGCCGATCCCGCTGGTGCCGCGTGTCGTGCCATTTCTGCAGGAGTTCAAGGCGATGCTCACGGACTACATCTGGCGCGACACCGTCTCGACGCTCGAGGAAGTCCAGCACCAGGGCATCTACCAGCCCTTCAGGATGCCCGGCACGCCGACGAAGCTGAACGGCAAGACCGAGAGGTCGAAAATCAAGGACAAGTACGAGGCCGTGGCGTTCGTGCACAACGGCGAGGACGGGAAACCTTGGCTCTGCAGCATGGACTACCTGCTCGGCTACGCGGGCGTTCGCGGCGGGAAGAAGCGCGACGAGTTCATGGAGCTCATGCGCACCGCCGGGCGGACCCCCATCGAGCGCGCCAAGAAGCTCTGGCCGGAGTGGTACCAGGCGCGCATCGTCGAGGGCAAGGCCCCCGGGCGCTGGACCTGCAAGCGCGACCTTTACGATTGGTGGCGTGGGGAGGTCGAGACGAAGGCCACCGACCACCACCGCTACTGGTGCCTCAATGTCCTGGCCGCCTACGCCAATAAGTGCGGTATCCCGTATGACGAGCTCGAGGCCGACGCGATTGCGCTCGTGCCGACACTCGAGGGCCTGACGGAGCGCGAGGACAACCACTTCACCGAGGATGACGCACTCTCCGCGATTGGGGCGTACTACGACCCCATCATCCACAAGTTAACCCGCGAGCGCATAGAACGGCGCACGGCTATCGAGCTGCCAAAAAACAAGAGGAACGGGCGCAAGCAGGATGTGCATCTTGCTGGTGCCCGGGCTGTCCAGGAGGTCAATGACAGGTTCAACGGCACAAACTGGCGCGAGGGCAACGGACGAAAGCCGAAGGCCGATCTCGTTCGCGAGTACGCCGCAGAGCACCCCGACGCCAACCATAGTGAGATCGCCCGTGCTCTCGGCATCTCACGCCCGACCGTCATCAAGTGGCTGAAGGATGTGCCGAAGGGCGCCACCGAGCCGGAAAAACCGAAGCCGGATGATCTGTACGAGCTGTACAACCCCGCGATGGTCGAGCTCAGGGCAGCGCTCGACCAGTACTCGTCGAGCGCCAATGACCGCGGGTACCTGAGCCCGCCGCAGTCCGCCATGACCAGGTTGGAGCTCACGCAGAAGGCCATCGGTTTGGATACCGGGGTCGAGGAGTACTGGAAACGTGTCGACGTGGAGAACGAGAAACGGGAAAAACGGGAACGCGAAACGGTAAAATCATCGGGAACTACCGTGAAACTTCTCGATGTTTCCCGGGAAACATTCCCGATTGACGATAGGTTGAACAATGGGCATAACGAAGCGTGAAATAGCGTCTGAACTGGGCGTCTCAAAGCGCACAGTCGCGAACTACATCGAGAAACTGGGACTGGGAAACCATGTTTCACGAAACGGGAATACCGATTTTCTCGATGACTTCGCCGCCGCGGCCATCGCCGACGCCCTGAAGAACCCCGGCAAACCGTCCCGCCAGCCGGCCGCTGCGCCCGCCCCGGACTCCCTGGTTGACTCCCTGGCCGCCCAACTGGAAATCGAACGGTCCCGCAACGCCGAGCTAATGGAGGCACTTGCGGCCGAGCGCGACCGCGCCGCCCGCGCCGAGGCCGAGGCCAAGGCGCAACTCGCCGAGGCGAACGCGAGGGTCGCGGAGCTCGCCGGCAAGCTCGCGTCGCTTGCCGAGCGCCAGCAGGCGATTGCGGCAACGCCGTGGTGGAGGCGCGGGCGCATGGCCATGAGGCTGCTCGGGCCGGGGGGAGAATGACAAGAACCCCGCGGACCCTCAAAGGCCCCGCGGGGCTCTTCGGTTTTCATCGCGGCGGCAGGTTTAGAACGGGTACACGAGCTTGCCGTCGATCTCGACCTCGGCCACGCCGCAGTGCTGGGCGGCGCGGGTCCAGAACTCGTCCAGGCTGCCGCCGGGGCCGAGTGCCGCCGCGGGCGGCAGGCGCAGCACCTCGCGGCTGAAGCCCCTTTCGGTCCGGGGCTTGGTCCCGTCATCGCCGCCGCCCCTGTCGAACTCGAGGCGGCTCCAGAGCACCGCCGCCGAGCCGTCGGCGTTGAGCTCGAGCACGTCCTTGCTCAGCGCCGCCGAGCCATCGGCGCGGGTGTAGTAGCTCTCGACCTTGTTTGCAAAAGTGATGGTGACGTTCATTTCTGATCCCCCAGCAGCATGCCGACGGCCTCGGCGATCTGGCCGCCGCGGGTGAACGGCGTGCCGTCCGTGTACCGCAGCTGCTCGGTCAGCGCGACGGACAGGGCGCGGCGGCTGTCCTCGGTATCGAAGGTCATGCCAGAGGTCTGCTCGAGGATCGCGCCGACCTCGACCAAGCGGTGCGTGCGGGCCTTCCGCTCGGCCGCGGCCTTCTTCTTCTCGAGGTCCCTCAGCTCCTTCTTCAGCGCGGCGGCGCGAGCTGCCTGCTTGTCGGCCGCGGCCCTCTTACGTGCAATCTGCTCGTCGATGGATGCCGTCATAAATGACCGCCCTTCCTTGCTCGTTAGTGTTTTGTCTTTGCAGCAAAATATACCCATACTCACGGTAAAATTTCGCGAGCTGGGTATATCACTACCAGAGGTAGTGCGCACTTGGCAGTACTTTTGCCGCGATGCGTCAAAAGTCCTGCACTGCGTGCGGTCTTGGCAGACGGCCCTACGCCCGACCCCGAAGCCGTTCGCCTGAGACGGCTCACGTCTACGGGGTCGGGCTGCGCGGTCGCTGCGCTCCCTTGCGCTTCGCGCCGCGGGCACCGTTCGCCGACCGCGGCTCACGGCACTCCGCGCCGCTGCGCGGGGCGCATCTGCGCCCCTTGCCTGAAAGGAACTCGCATGGCCATCTTCCATCTGAACTACCGCGGCTGCTCGCCCGCCACCGGGGCGGGCGCGGTCAGGAAGGCCGCGTACCAGTCGGGCCAGGCGCTTGTGGAAGAGCGGACGGGGCAGCTCTGCGACTATGCCAGGAAGGAACGCGTCGTCGAGGAGGGTCTGTCTCTGCCCGGTGGCGTGCCGCCCATCGGGCGCGGCGAGCTCTGGAACGTGGCCGAGCGGGCATGGGCCGAGGGCGGCGGCGGCAACGAGCTCGTCGCGCTGCGCTATGAGTTTGCGTTGCCGATCGAGCTCGATGCCGACGGCCGCCGCGCCTGCGTGCGCGACTTCTGCGGGATGTTCCCCGCGAAGGCGTGCGACTGGTCGATACATGATGACGGCAGCGGCGGGAACCCCCACGCTCACGTCCTCGTCTCCGCGCTCGACCTTGGCGCTCAGGGCTTCATCCAGAGGACCAAGGCCGAGAAGGGGCAGTGCTGGTATCTGTGCCAGGATGCACATGGGCAGCAGGCACCCATCCGCGCAACCGATTGGAAGGCAGCCAAAGCAGATGGCTGGGAGAAGATATATAACTTCAAGGATGGCCGCCGCCTGACCATGAAGCAGGCGAAGGCCGAGGGCCTGGGTACGAAGGACCGCACGAGTAAGAGGCCGGTGCAGATGCACCGTATCTCGGGTCAGGCCGCGCGCGACGTCGGTAGCGCTGAACTCATGGCCGTCCGCGCGGCTTGGGCAGAGATCGCCAACAGGCACCTCGCGGCACACGCCGCCGCAACGGGAACCACGGCACAGGTTATCGACCATCGCAGCAATAAAGATAGAGGGCTGGATGAGCAGCCGACCGTGCATGAGGGCGGCACCGGGCTAATCGGGCACGCCGATCGCGTCAAGCTGAATAAAGAGATACGCGACCGCAACGCCCGCCTGCGGGTCCTTCGCGCAGAGCTGCAGCAGGAGGGCGCCGCCCTCGAGCAGCTGCAACGGGAAGTCGCGGAGTTCGAGCGTCAGCGCGGCCGCATCGAGAAGGCTAAGCGCGGTCGCGCCCAGGGCAGGCACAGGGGCGCGCTGGCCAAGCGCCGCCGCGTGGCCATGGCCACCGCCGCCGCGGCCGCCGATGCCCAGCGCCGCGTGGCCATGGCCACCGCGGATCAGGTCGATACCCGCGCGGAGATGATCGCTCAGCTCGACGAGCAAATTGCCGCACTTGACCTCAAGATTCGCCAGCTGCAGGGCGGCAACAGCGCTGCGATGCTGTCCGGCCCCCTGCTCAAGGCCGCGGGACTGGGCATCGAGCGCAGCAAGCTCGCTGACGAGCGGGCGAGGCTCGCGGGCGAGGACCCCGCGCCTCGCAAGCCCGAGCCGCCGCAGGCCGAACAGAAACGCCCCCGCGGCCACAAGCACTAGCCGCCGCGGTAGCTTCAGCTACATCGGCGCCGGCTATGGCCATGACCGTTCGCGGCGGCAATCCCGCCGCCCGCGGTCGCCGCGGAGGTTGGCGAAAAAATATTTTTGAGGGGTCGCACGTGTAAATATACGCGTGCATGTGCGCCTGCGCGATGGCACGTCTGACCTGCGATAACTAGACTTTTTCGGACTTTTTCGGAGCCGTACGCTTAGGCTGCGCCACGGACGGTGGCGCAGGGTTCAAGGCAAGGAGGTTGTCATGGTCAGGGTTCGTCTTGAGGGCCTGCCCGACGAGGTTCAGCGCATCGCCGACGCGATGCAGGCGGCGGGGTGCGTTCTGGAGCGCTCCCGCGAGTACCCGAACCGCGGCGAGAGCAGGTACGTGCGCGTATACCTCGACTGCGATCTGCCCAAGGAGGTGAGCCGCCATGATTGAGATTGACGGCGTCGAGCTGCGCACCGCGGCACAGTGGGAGAAGAAGCACCGCCATGTCAAGAAAGGCCAGCTCGGAAAGGGTGTGGAGCGCACTTGGCGCTCCCCGAACGGAAACACGACCGCGATGTTCTACAACATCGAGCAGACGCGCCCCTGGGCGAAAAAGGACGTCGAGGCGGTCAACCGCCGCCGCCGCGCCGACGCCAAGGCGAAGCGCGAGGCCGATGAGTGCGGGCGCATCGAGGGCGCCGCCCGCGCGGAACAGCATCGCAAAGACCTTCTCGATTGTTGGGGGGCTCACATCGACGAGGAAACCTTGCAGGAGGGCCGCCGCGACCACACCGCCTACCAGTGGTGCGATCTCGGCTTCGTTCCGATTGCCGAAGCTCGGTGGCGGCTTACCCGATACGGAGGCAATTCCGCATGGTATTACTGCTCTCCCTGGGATGTGCGCTATGACCCAGACCGCGCCAAGGAGCTGCTGGAGACGGGGCCGCGCGAGTACGACAGGCTGCCCGACGGTCGTCCGTACGATGGGCGTCCGTGGTGGCAAGCGTAAAAACGGGGAGGGTCAAAACCCCTCCCCGTTTCGTTAGCGGTGTCGACCCGCCTACCTGCGAGTCCTGTAGACCTTGCTTCGGTGGTCAACATCGACAACAAGGATGACGAGAACATCGTCCTCGATATCGGCGACTATCCGATAGTCACCGACCCTGTAGCGCCAGAGACCTGACTTGTTCTCGGTCAATCCCTTTCCCATGCTTCTCGGGTCTTCGAGCTGTGAAATCTCATGAAGTTTCGCCACGATCCTCCTGGCGATCTGCTTGTCCAGCTTCTTCATCGAACGCTGGACGTCCTTGTCGATCTCAATCCGCCAAGCCAAGGCTTTCCTCCAGCTCGTCGAGCGTCACGGTCTCAAGCCTGCCGGCCCGGTAATCCTCGACCTTCTTCAATAGGCCGTATTCGTACTCAAGCCTGTCAATCTCGGCAGCGAGCGCTTCTGTCATGTAGAAAGTCTTCGTGCGTCCCGTTGATTTCGCCAAACGGTCGTACCTGTTTGCTAAATCCTCGGGCAGCCTCAATGCCGCGGTAGCAGTGGCCATAGCGCACCTCCCAATCATGCGTATAACGTGTATTACATTCTAGCACATCGATCACCGCAGAGGTTCAAAATAAATGTATTGATCTTCCATCGTTCATGTAATGTGAACTGTAACGAAAGAGGCCACCCAGGACAGCTTTGGAAAATCATGGTACCGATAACTGCGAAATTACGTTAATGCATACTTTCATTTTGAGAAGTTACGGCATTACACAATCACTCTATTACATTGTCACACTATGCCGTAGTTGCGTTATTGCGTAGTTACATTGTCACGTAGTTGAGTCATATCACAGTTCGGCTATTGCCAATACGATATCTCGGTTACGGAGACCATCCTTCATCCGGTCTGTCATTTTCCGGATCATGGACCACGTACCAGCTGCTGCCGTGGTGGCAGATATCGCGCAGGGTTCCATCCCCCATCTTCACGCGCCAGCTCTCGCACACACGGCGCTCCCCCATTACCCATGACCGCGGCTCGTGCCAACCGACTTCTGCGAAGGGGAAGATCCTGCCGTCGTACCATTTGATGCCCCACGGGCTGTACTCTCCGTCTGGCCGGCACTCGACCAGTGCTGTCACGAGCCTGATTGACTTCTTCCCCACGCCGACTCCTTATGCCAATTACTAACGAACGCGTGTTCTATTGTCTCATATCTCATAGCGTACATGCCGGATGTTTTGAAGCCTTCGCGATACAGACTGAAGTGTCACCAGATGGCACCAAACGACCACGCGCAAGAGCCTCGGTAGTGGGATTCTAATCTCATGGAAATCCCTGGAAGAAAGGGCTAAACGGTTATGGTTAAGAAAACTACTAGCATTTTTGTCCCGTTGGTTCCGAAAATGCCAAAAGACGATATGCCCAACGAATCCAGACCGAATTTCGATGACTTTGCTGTTGGTATGGTAACGGTCAAAAAAATGAGAAATGCCCAGAGACATTGAGATTCGCAAACGATGTTTCCATTAAGACTGAAGCCATGGTGGAGAAAGATGTTCTTGAAACACTAACGGCCTTTTGCGGAATGAATGACAGTACAGGTTATCTGGTGACCGTCGATTTCACCAGGGCGAACCTATCGTTCCGCAAGAATAAAAAGGAATCTAAAACTGATCACCCGCTACCGCGTGGCTTCGATTGTTTGCTTTTGGAGTTTCCCATTCTTGCATGCGCCCTAAAAACACAGGGAATCGAGATTTGTTTGCCAGATAACGCCCTATGCTTCGGTAGTTTATCTCGGAAGAGTCTCGACTATATTAAACACTACGCAGGTAATTATCCTGGTGATTGCAGGTTGCCCCATCGCCTTTTTGATGAAAGAGCCACTATTGTAGGCAAGGGGTCAGAATTGCGAGCCCTCTGCCATCTTTCCAAAACACATGGCCTTACGACCTTTAGCCCGGATTATGCTGAGGACATGCTAGACACCACCTATAGGAAGGATGTCTCTGCCAAAGAGAAAATTAGACTAGTTCTAGATTCGGGGTCTTCCCCTGATTTCATTCGCAAAATGAATGAGGCGGGCTTCATCTCGGAAGGGGTTCCCGCCCAGTACCGTGACTCGATTCTCAAAAAGGCGCGTGAGGTATTCGATACCGATCTCGAGATATGGGATCAGCGTGTCGCGCCGATGCTCGAGGAGCATCTGGGCGTTAACGAGCCGTGGGTTGTCGGCGACTTCTATGGCAATCCGAGGAAGGCTGAGCTTAAGAGCGAGCCGGAGCCAGCGGAAAGGGTTGTCCCGGCACCCGCCCGCGCAATGCCCGTATTTAGACCGGAATAGCCATGAGCGCGCAGATGCGCTCGCTGGGCAACTCTCTAATCCCCCATGGCCATGAGAATCTTTTGGAGCGAAAATGACTCCCGTTACGGTCAGCGTCGTGGAGAGACCCGGTAGGGAGCCGAAGTTCAGATGGATTGAGCTTTCCGACGGTCGTAGATTCCAGGTCCGCTCCACGGGCGCATCTGTCCCCTGCCCCGGGCGCAAGACGGGCTCTCTCGCCCGTATCTGGAGCGTGGAGATCGAGTGGAAGGGCAGACCGGTCCACCGTTTCATCGTCAAGGACGGTGATGGCTATTACATCGTGCGCGCAGGAGAGGACTCCTAGAGGGCCTCATAATCCAGATGCGAGATCGGGTAGGTGTTCTCGTAGACGTAATCCGATGAATTCGATGACTTGATCTTCACCTTTACGGGTTGGCCTTCGTCTTCCAGCAGAAATGCGGTGCAGACTGAAATCGAGTAGCCGGGCTCGAGTGTCTTCGAGGCATTCGGGTCGCTGTATTTCGTGCAATGGGACAGCTTCACGCCGTTTTGGTAGCACGAGACGTAGGACACCGGTGCCCGTCCGTCATGGTCGAGGTTGTTCTCGAATGTCATGCTGACGAGCAGGAATCGATACTCCTTGCCCCTCGAGTCCGTGACGACCCTCTTGTAGACGCCATCGACCGTAAGCCCCCTGGAGGCATCGGATGAGCCCGTGTCCCCTATGCCTCCGAAGGAGAACGCCTCGTCCTCGCTCTTCTCGGATTTCTTTTTCTTCTTCGAGTCGTCCGATTTATCCGACTTCTTGGCGCAGCCGCATCCCATGAGGGCCATCGAGCCGATACCTGCCAGGACGGCCCTCCTGCCGACGTTGACGCTACCCATACGTTATCACCCATCAATCCATTTCATATCACAACCGATAGAGCGCGTATCCCCTGCCGCTCGCCGTCTTCTCGGCGCCGGGACAGGCTTTCTCCAGGCGTTTCCCATGGGAGTCCATCACGATTGCCCATGCCCAGCCGTCCTCCCTTAGGCGCCCAAAGCCGCCTTCCAGGCTGTCAACGTAGAGTCGGTAGTCATTGGCCGCGCCGTCCCCGGCGATTGCCTCAGACCAGATCTCAGGCCGCATATCGTATGTCACGGGCACCTCGGCCCATTCGAGGTAATTCATCACGGCGGCGTCCTCGGACCATATGCGACCGGGGTTGTCGCCCAGGGCCTCGACGATCTGCCCCATATCCGCATCGATACCGCACCAACCGGATTCCACTCCGCTTGTCTCGGGCTCGATTGAGTGAAGTCCGCTGTTGATGACGGAGAGCGCCATGACAAGGCTCAAGGCCATCCTGCCTGCAATGAGCAAACGATATATCTGGGGCTCGAGTTCGTCCTTGCGCCCGGCAGATACCGCGACGATCAGAAACGAGACGGTCCACGTTATCCAGAGGCACCTGACGGCGAGCGCCCCGGCAATTGCGGACGCCAGCCAAAAAGCCAGAAGCCATCTGGGCGGGAACCGGCGCGCGAGGGCGCACGATATGGTTGCCGCGAGGATCGAAACGCACCAGAGCAGGGCTGCCGCCGGCATCGCCCACACCGGCTTCAGCTCGAGGATGACCCCACCGTACGATGCTGCACCTAGTGAGCGGAGCACATAGAGCGAGCCGTCGATTGCATACGGGTTGACAAGGGATTCCGCTGCCATTCCGGCAATCGCCGCAAGCAGGGGCAGTCTGGACTGTGACCACGCGCGGAGTGCCTCGCATGCATTGCTCGGCTCGAACTCGCCCTCTTCCGGAAGCAGGAAGCACGCTGCGGCGGCGGCCGGCAAGGGCCAAAGCGCAGCCTGCAGATTCACCGACAGCAGCGATACTACGGGAAGCCCAAGTAGCAAACGCTTATCGGCGCCTCGCCGCCACTCCAAGCACAGGGAGATTGCGACAAACAGCAGCGCTGCCGTCCAAAGGGACGGACGGATGGACAGATACGAGGCCATGAGGGTAAAGCCGAGCGCACCGATCAGCAACGGTGCCCAGGGGTAGCGTGGGTTTTGCGCCAGCCTGGAAACGGTGCCGGTATAGGCCCACAGGGCGAGCGCGGCAGGTATCGCCACGGAGACGGCGACGCCCGCATAGCCCGCGGCCCTCCAACACAGGTAGAGCCACACATCGTGCAGCCACTGCTGGAGCACGATACCCTGGCCGGCGATTGCGGTGAATGGGTTCGTGCTCGGGACGCCTGATTCGACGACCACGCGCCCCGAGGCCAGAAGGAACCATCCGTCCGTATCAAGCGTCCCCGCCGACCTGATGGTGGGAATCAAGGCCATAACGGCCATTGACAGGATGACGGCGAGCGCCGCTGAGGCACAGCGTACGATCTTCGCTACCTTAATTTGGTTCAATCGAGTCTCCTGATAGAGATCGGGCGGTCCGACTCGGTGAACGTCCCGGGTGCGACCTCGATGCCGCCCACAGCCCCCCGCGGTGCGAAAAGAATGCGCCATGGGGCGACTGAGGCATCGAGCGAGACTACCGGCCAGGACTGATCTGAGGGGTCGAAACGGCCAATCCAGCAGACATCAATCGGGACGCGCATGAACAGGGTATGGAGCGACCTGCCCCTTGCGTAGACCATGCCGGTGGATTTGCCGATTGACTTGGCGCCCATATACCCGATCGCCTTGTCCCTGAAGGACTTGGCGATCTTGAGGGAAATCGGGACCTCGGCGCCGGACCGGGTGGTGGCCACGCAGGGGATATCGTATTCGAAGCTCATGGGCCGTCTCCTACATGAGAGAGGTGAACGTCTGCGCGATCTGGGCCAACACGGGGGCGAGGACGACGATCAGAAACACCGGAAGGATAAACAGGATGATCGGGAAGAGCATCTTGGTACCGAGCTTCTCGATCTCCGACTCGACCTTCAGGCGCCGTTGCTCGCGAACCGTCTCCGCCTGGTCGCGGATGATGTCGACGAGAGATCCGCCCGCGCGCTCGGATTGCGCAAACGAGGCCGCGAAGATCGTGAGGGACGGCACGCAGGCTCGCTCTGCGAAGCGAAGGAGTGCCTCGGTTCGCGATGAGAAGCTGGCCTCGTTGGCCACTCGCTCGAAGCCCTGCGCGATGGCGCCGTCCATCTTGCTGCCGACCGTGTGCAGGGCGAAATCGATAGATGAGCCCGCCGACATGCAGATTGCGAGCAGATCGAGGGCGTCGGGAAGCTGTCGGTCGAGCTCGTCGCGCCATTTTGCGCGCTCATTCAAAAGCCACAGCTGCGGGATGGCGATTCCCGTGAGCGCCAGCGCGGCGAAAATGCCTAAACCCTTTGCCCCGCCGACGAAAAGCGACGCGACGAGTCCCGCCGCCGTGAATCCCGCAGCGCTCGCGACGCGGAAGGCCCAGAAGGTCGCCGGCTGCATGGTGGATCCGGCGCGGTCGAGGGAGTCGCGCGTCGAGTCCATTACGGTGCGCGAAATGGGAGCGAGCCTGGAGACAACGTTGGAAAGCTTGTCGGCGATTCCGGGAAGCGCCGGGGAGGCGTCCTCTTCCGCAGGCTGCTCTAGGCCGAAGACGCGTTTGAGGGCGATGTCCACTCCGAGGCCCGCGGCGATTCCGATGAGGATGATAATGAAGCCAGTTGTTATTGATTCGAACATCTGAGCTCCCCTAGTCGTACCTGATGTTGCTAATTTGCTTCAGCACCATGAAACCGATGATATCGAGCGCTATGCCAACGCCCAGGCACGCCCACCCCGCAGGCGTCATGAAGAACTGCCGGTGCATTTCCGAGGCAACCGACATGAGCAGCAGCATGACGACCGGTGCGAAGCCGACAATCTTCGCCTCGAACCGTGCCGAGGAGGTCTTGGTCTCGGCCGAGCGCTTCGCCTTGACCTTTGCCCGGATGGCCTCGCCGACACGCTCCGTGATCTCGGAAAGCGAGCCGCCGGTCTGCTGCGATACCGATACGGCCGTTGAATAGAGCCTGAGGTTGGAGCTTTTGGTCCTTATTGCCATATCGTCGAGTGCCTGGTCGATGGGGCGTCCGTTTCTAAGGTCGCGCTCGAGGATGGCGAACTCGGACTTCAGGGGCTCATCCATGTGCTCTGCGACCGGTGCCACCGATTGCGCGATCGAGGCTCCCGTTCGAAGGTTCGATGCGATAAGCGGCATCGCCTGTCCGAGCTGCTCCTCGAAAAGACCCTGCTCGGCCCCGCGCTTCGACTTCACCCAGATCGGGAAGGCAGCGATTCCGAGTGGGAGCGCGGCGACCGCTCCCGCTGTCGAGCCCATTGCAAGGATAAAGACCGAAGGCGCGAATGCGATTACCGCCCATAGCTGTGCCGCCTCGGTGGTGGAGAGCTGGGGCGCCGCGCCCTGGCACACGCGTCGCAGGGCGCCGGCAAGGCGGTTTCCCCCATCTTTGTCGGATGGATTTTCCGGAAGGGGCCCTGCTTCTGACTGCTCACGCTCGATGCGAAGCTTTCTTGCCGTCAGGAACAGGATTATTCCCATCAGCACCGCCGGCAGCGCGGGAAGGAGGGCTGCCGGGGAAATCTGCCCGCTCATCGACGGAACCAGAAATCGTCATCGATGTACACGCCGCGCGCGAAGAGCTTCTCGCGATGTGCCGGGGTGATGCGCTCTCCGGTGGGCATGAACTCTCCAAGCACCTTGCCGTCCTCGGAAAATCCCGTTTGCTCGAAACGCATGATGGTGCCCATGGTGATGACGTCGCCCTGCATGCCCTGGACCTCGGCGATCTCGGTGATCTTGCGCGAGCCGTCGATATCGTAGCGGTTGACGAAGATGACGAAGTCGATGGCCGAGGCGATGAGCTCCATGATCTGCTCGCTTCGCATCTCGGTTCCGGTCTGCTGGATCATCGAGCGCAGGCGGGTCATGGCCTCGCGCGCGTTGGAGGAGTGGACGGTCGTGAGCGAGCCCTCGTGTCCCGTCATCATCGCCTGGATCATGTCGAACGCCTCGCCGCCGCGGCACTCGCCGACGACGATTCGGTCGGGGCGCTCGCGCAGCGCGTGTATTACGAGCTGCCGGATGGTGATCTCGCCCTCGCCCTCGATATTGGGTCGGCGAGCCGTCTTGCGTACGACATGGGGCTTCTGGAGGCGCAGCTCCGGCGCGTCCTCGATCGTTACGATGCGCTGGTTGTCCGGGATGAAGGACGAACAGGCGTTGAGGAGCGTCGTCTTGCCCGAGCCGGTGCCGCCTGCGATGACGACGTTCATTCGGCCGAGTACAATCGCCTCCATGAACTCGAGCATGCGCTGGTCGAAGGTGCCGAGGGCCATGAGGTCCTCGGGTTCCACCGCATCCGGTCGAAACTTACGGATGTTGAGAATGTTGTGGTCGACGGCGATGCCCTTTGCGGTCGCCGCGACACGGGAGCCGTTGAATATCGCGCCGGGGCGGTTCAGGATGCAGTCGCACAGCGGCTGCGCCTCGTCGCAGCGGCGACCGTCGGCTGAAGCTATGCGATTGATGATGAACTTGACGTGGTCGTCGTCTTCGAAGGCGACGGGGACTCTCTGAAGTAGTCCAGCACGCTCAACCCACACATCGTCCGGGGCGTTCACCATGATTTCGGAGATCGACGTATCCGGAAGCAGCTCCTCGATGGGGCCCAGGTAATATAGGTCGTTGAGGCCGGCCTGGATCACGGCATCAAAGGAGTCGTCGTCCAGACGCGACCCCTCGGGACTGGAATCTATAATCTCGGCAAGGAGGTCGCGAGCGCGCGAGTCGCGCTGCACATCGCTCTCGGAGGCATCGTTGGCGGCAGTCAGGATCCCCGTCGCCTGACGGACGGCCTCGCGTTCGATGCCGAGCAGATCGCTATTCAGCATTTTGCGCCTCCCCCGTCTCGGGAAGGGCCACGAGTCGGATGCCGCTCGCGCTCGAAAGGGCGAGGGCCTGGTCCTCAGTTACCTCGATTGTGACGTTGGAGTAACCGTCTGACTTGGAGCCCGAGAGGTTGCCGTCCAGCGCCAGTACGCGAATGGAGTCGGCCACGCGCACGGTGCTCACGACCTGGCCGTCGTTCACGCTCGCGAGAACATCGACCTTGTCACCGACCGAGAGCAGCGGCGAGAGGCCGGTCGAGCTGTCGAGTGCGACGGTGTAGGCAACGTGGCCCTCGGTTACGGCGGTGGTGATGGAGGCGGGTTTCTTCGAGCCTGATACGGAGGAGAGGGAAACTGCGGTCCCCGAGGTCTGCTGCGTCACGGACTGACGGCCCGCCACATCGGATACCTTCTTCGCCGCGTCCTTGGGCGCAAACGCCGTGGGCACGCTTGCGACCGTAAGGTCTGCCGAAGTGATGACTTCGCCGGGGACGACATCGCGCGTGACGGTGACTACCTTGACGGTCGACTTCTCGAGACGCGCGAGCTCGCCCTGCGCCTGAGTCCATCGCCAGCCCGAGAAACCTACCGTCACGACTGCGACGGCGATCGCCACGCCGGCGACGGCGGCGAGCCTCCGGTCCTTACGCGTTCCCCCGGCTGCCGGCCCGCGCTGCCTGCGAGCGGTCGCGGCACCTGACGTCGACGTGGTCCTCTGGCCGCCCTGTGCGGGCGCGGGGGCCGCGGCGGGCATCTGCGTCGACGTGGTCGCCCCCATGGCGGCCTCCTGCGCCATGGCGCGCTCCAGTTCATGGCCGAGCGCCTGCTTGCGCCCGCGGAGCCGTTCGACGCTGCGCATGCGCCCGGAGTCGATGGCCGTGCGCATTTCCGACTCGACTTGGGCGATTTCTGCCCTTATTTCCTCCTGGGTCCGTTTTTTCATCTTTAAGATACCTTCCTGGGACCTAGGAGTCCCTTAAACGCGAGCGGTGGAAAATGGTTCGCTCTCCAGTGTCAGGTGATACTGGCCGCACTTTCTCTGCCGCCGCACAAACCATCTCGAAAGCCTTTTTGGTTGAGCAGACCAGTCTCTGACGCATCGGGTCGCACATCGGGCTCGAGGGCTCTTCGGCCTGCCGTGCTATTCCGACATATAAAGAATCGCCCCGCGCGGCCGTCTGCGCAGGGCGATTTGGTGCCATTGGGTGACAATATGGCGTGCTGTGGCGTGTTGGCTGACGGTTGCCGCCCGTCGATCAGGGAATCATGTCCCTCACGGCCTTGGAGAGAATTTCGGGCGCATCGTCGAGTGAGCATGCCCCCGTTTTCGTCGAAACGCTACCTTCCTTGTCAATCGTGTACTCGCACCAGCCGTTACCGGTGTCGGCCGGCCGCCATACCGTCGTGGACGAATAGGGATGTAGGGTCCAGACGGCGTCCGAGCGCACCTTGAGCTTATCGATGCCGGCGAATCTCGCGAAAGTCGACGGCCAGGTTCCCTCAAGGATTACGTAGACGCCTGCGTAGCGATCGGCTGCCCCGCAAAGGCTTTCAGGGGCCTCTACGTAATAGACCGTGGCCTTTCCGGTGTAACCGTTGGCCTTGAGCATCTCGAGAACCTCGGAGCGCGCCTCATCCCCCGGGTTCTCGGCATATTTGACGGCATTGGCCTCACCAAAGCAAGACTGTCTCGTGCTCTCGAGAAGCGACCCCTGCCAGGTCCTATATGCGAGCGCTCCTCCCAGGTCTACGGCGAGCGCTATTAGGAGGGATAGGGGGATGAGCATCACGACGAAAAAGGATGTGAGCTGCGCGCGGGCTCCCCTTCCCCTGAGTGTGGGACGCTTCATCTAGATGACCTCCCAGTCGGAATAGCTGATGTAGGAACGCGTGATGTTTCGGACGGATCTCTTTCCGAACACGTTGTAGGGCGCCGGGTAGTCGTACGTGATTTCAGCCGACACCGTTACGGCCCTTTCCTCGGTCCTGAGGTTCTCGGTGCCCAAATCACCTGCAACGGTGTTTCCATGGCCGAGGTTCTCATCCGAATCGATGTTGACCGAGGCGTTCTTTACCGTGAGGTAGCTTGGGTCAATGTCGGCCGATGCGCTTACGAGCTTCTTCACGAGCGTGTCGGCGTCCATAGAATCCCAGCCCGTGGGAAGCCGGTCCGCGAGATGTGCGAGGGAGTAATCAATCCTGGCTCGTTGGTAGCCCGTGAACCCGAAGCCCAGGATGGCGAGGATGACGGTGAGCGCTATCGGGAATACGAATATGAATTCAGTGGAGATGAGTGCCTCGAGCGGCCTTCTGTTACGCACCATCACTTGACCTCCGATGAGATTGCCGTTGCCGAGGATGACTCGGGCTCAATTTCCGCAAGGCCATCGAAGACGGCCAGGGTGAATACGCGGCGGCATGGAATTTGGACATTGACCGTGACGGACTTGCGCTCTATTGAAGAGTCCCTGGACTTGTCCCCAACCCTTAGCTTCACGTCTTTGGACGAAAGCGCGCCGCGCTCGATATCCACTGTGCAGCTGCCATCGAGACCGATAGCGCCCCTTACGTAGGATTCGACTTCAGAATCATTCTTATCGGGGTTCGCCGCGGCGTAGCGCGCCCCCTCGGATGCGGCCGCCGATGCGAGGGCCTTGCACCGGCTCAGGTTCGCGCAATCCACGACGAGTGCGAGCATTGCGATCATGATGGGGAGTAGGAGGACGAGCTGGGTCACCATGACCGCCCTGAGTTCTGTTGGTCTTGACCTCATAGCAGATTACCTTTCAAGATTGCGATTATCGTCGCCCCGACCAGACTTACCGACAGCACGGCGTTATAGGGGACGTTGTCTTTGAGGCGCGCACAGGCGGGAATGAACCTGATGGCAAGCTCAAGAGCGCACGCGCACAGAAGGTGGATAGCGAGAAACTCGAACACCGTTCCGACGGACAGCACGGCCATGAGGGCGATGGCAAGTGTGAGATAGTCGCCGGCGTGCCAGGAGATGCCCCCGATACGCTTCATGGCAAATGAAATCAACGCGAATACGGCGGCGCAGGGAACGGTGATTATCGCCCACGTATATGCTCCCCAGGGGGACGACACGGCGCCCGAGACCGCAAAGAGGATCAGCATGGGCACCGGTGCAATCCTGAATCTTATGTCCTCCTGCCCAAGCGCCACAGAGGTCGCCAGCAAGACTGCGTAGGGAACCGAGATGAGCGTTCCCACCCATGAGGCAAGCAGGTAAGGGTAGACAAGGGCGATTTCTGAGGCCAAGGGAGGGTTATGGTGGCGGAGATATGCTCCGGTGTCGACAAGCATGGATAACTCCGCGCCGATACATCCTTTACTCCCCAGGGAAATGAGCGTCGAGGGGCTGACGCCGTAATTAGCTGCCTCCCTCTTCACGGCGTCAATCCATTTGTCCCTATCGGCGTCACCGGGTCGTGCCTGGAGCATGGCCTTGTCCTCATGCTCCAGCGCGGCGTAGCGCCAACGCTGATAAAGATGGGAGGCGCACCAAAAGCCGCAGCCGACGGCTAATATGGTCGCCAATCTGACGCCAAAAGACACGGGAGCCTCCTCGATACAGGCATGGGAACTCATATTTAATTCTGTAGTCGTGTTTACTCAAAATAAGGCCTATTTGGTGCCACGTGGTGACAGGTATATATCGAAACGCAACCTATGCGGGTTGGACCGCACCATGGACACCTACAAAACTGCGGAGCCTCCGTCCTGAGGACGCCTGCGGACAGTTGGCGGCTCAATCGCGATGCGTATGGTGGATAGCCGATCGATAAGGGTGCATCCGAAGTAACAGCTGCTCAGGAGCTAACGTCAGACAGATATAATTGCCGTTCGAAATACAGTACTTGCGAAACATCACCAGATAGCCAACGCCATACACCTGAGGAAAGATACTGCTCGAGGCGCGGTGCCTGCGAGGCCCGTTACAGTCGCACTGCTCGTCGCAACAGAATGAGTATCTGCTCGAAGCGCGGTCTCGGCGAAGTGCATCCCGTCATCTTCCTTTTCGGAAAAATGGTAAGCAGCTGCTCGAAGCGCGATGCCTATGAAGCTCATGTCGCTTTCCGTCAAGGGCGGGAGAAGACAAGAAACAAATTGAAGTGAGTTGCCTACGAAACGCATCGAGCAGACAAACCGCATTGATATGCAGCAAGTATCTACTCGAAACGCTGTGCTATTGCCGCGTATGTGCTAAATAAGCTGGGGGCCGTTCCGGTAAGCGGCTGCTCGGAGTGCATTTCCTGCGAAGTATACCCCTCTCGAATTAAGGAGCTCCGAGCAAGCGGCTGCTCGAAGTGAGGTATCTATGAAGCGCATGATTCTGCAAACGTTAAAGTTGGATATGGCGATGCTTGACGTGTCGTTTTCTCGAGGACCACGAGCGCCTTCTGATTCTCTTGACAGCGGGAGGCGAGTGCAAAAAACGCGACACCTACAAAGCTCGCGGGTGAGAAGCGGGCCCATCTGGAGGGGCAAGTAGCTGCTCGAAGCGCAGTACCTGCGAGTCAGCAACCATACCGTACAGTCGATGAATCCTGGCAAGCAACTGCTCGAAGCACAGTTCCTGCGAAGTATTAAGAGATTTAAGAAAAGTGGTTTCAGCGGTAAGTAACTGCTAGAAGCGCGGAACCTACGAAGCATATGGAGCGTTCCAATGGAACATAGCCCGGCAAGAAACCGCTCGAAGCTCGGTGCCCGCGAAGCGCCATCGCACGTATATTAACGAGCGCGATCGCTAAGTAACTGCTCCGAGCACAGTACCTGTGAAATTCCCAATTCCTCCTATGGTGCAATTGTTCAGGCAAGTAACTGCTCGAAGCGCGGTGCCTGTGAAGCCGACACGTTCTTCTATGGACAGCAGAAGGAGGCAAGTAACTGCTCGAAGCGCGGTACCTGCGAAGCTATGTTCAATCTTTTTTCAGAAACTAATAGGGCAAGTAACTGCTCGAAGCGCGGTACCTGCGAAGCTATGGGAGCATCGAAATCACGAGCATTTACGGGCAAGTAACTGCTCGAAGCGCGGTACCTGCGAAGCCCCAGCCACCAGGCTCATTATCGTTGACACGGCAAGTAACTGCTCGAAGCGCGGTACCTGCGAAGCAGATCGGCTATCCGTTCATCGTCGCAATGGGGCAAGTAACTGCTCGAAGCGCGGTACCTGCGAAGCAAACGTGCTGGGACTCCGTATGCAGCCGATGGCAAGTAACTGCTCGAAGCGCGGTACCTGCGAAGCAATACGTCCTGTATGCCCGGTAGGGCAGCCGGCAAGTAACTGCTCGAAGCGCGGTACCTGCGAAGCCGGAACCCACCGATCCTTCGCAGCCGGGTGGGCAAGTAACTGCTCGAAGCGCGGTACCTGCGAAGCGATATAGCTTGGTTGCGCAACCTTTTGAGTGGCAAGTAACTGCTCGAAGCGCGGTACCTGCGAAGCGCACATCACCCGCATCGGCAACCATGCTACGGCAAGTAACTGCTCGAAGCGCGGTACCTGCGAAGCCCTCGGGGTCGGTCTCTAAGGTCTTTATCCTGGCAAGTAACTGCTCGAAGCGCGGTACCTGCGAAGCATTTGGCACCTTGTATCGCCTCTCATTGCCGGCAAGTAACTGCTCGAAGCGCGGTACCTGCGAAGCCGAGCTGGGTATATCACTACCAGAGGTAGTGGCAAGTAACTGCTCGAAGCGCGGTACCTGCGAAGCCGGAGAATCGGCATCGGCTGGCAAGCGCCGCATAAGAGCAGCTACTGAAGCTGTGAAAGTTGATTTAAGGGAAGAAAAGGTTCCGACGATTTTGGGAAACCATCTTATTTCCGCCCGGAAACAGGATGGTTGTGTGAGTTCTGGAAAAACCTGAAAGCTACCGGATCATCGGACAACCGGGCTGTCAAGCAATAAGCCTTATTTGAGATTTCAAGGTGCTCACACCAGTTTAACGGTTTAAGCGGTGCGGGAGAAGAGAACCCCGTCTCTGTCTATATGCCACACCGGAATCTCGGGATCGGTTGTGTTCACCTCCCGATATTCGAGGAACAGCAATTCCAGACCCTCATGCCGCGCCTTTCGTGTTATCTCCAAAACATCAGCCGGATTGAGTTTGTCGATAAGGCCGATTACGGCAATTGACGGATTCAGCCCCGTATCGCAAACGTAATCCATGAAAGAGAGGAATCTCCTGAGCAGGGTACCGCCCGGCTCACGGTGCGGTGTCAGCGAAAGCCATTTGGCGAATGATTTGATATCCCGCTCCGTGTCCCCTATCGGATCCGTTCGAAGCGAAGCCCCCAACTCTGCAATCAGCTCGTCGACAAACATCCTGATCTCATGTGCCTTGGTCGCCAGGGGCTCATAGGCCTCGACCTCGGCAACCATCCTCGACGCGTAGGCGCCGACAAGCCTCCGGTCTTCGAATGGAAGCTCGATCAGGCTGTCGATAAGGAAGATATCCTTCGGCTTGATCTTTATCTCCCCGCGGTATAGGGCGATTCCAGGCTCCCCTTCCCCCAAAAGCGACGCGGTGCATCGCGATAGCCCGTCGAAATCATCGAAGGAAATGACTCCGAGCCCATCCGGTAAATCGATAGTCTCCCCTATCGTTTCAAGCTTGACGATCATAAGACGATGAAATCCTCTCCGGTAACAAGGTGCCCCTCGTCTGACGGGCTTCCGCAAAGCGTGAGCATCGAGCAGAAGGAAATCTCGGATACCCTGAGCACCTGCACCAGCCCGGCTTCGGGAATGTTGGCCTTGAGGCGCAAGATCGCCGCCTCGGCGTTCTTGGAGTCCACTGCCAGGCGGGTGTAGACGGAATTCTGCAGCCTCGTATAGCCGTCCCTGACAAGAAACTGCCTGAACCTCGAGTACTCGTGGCGGTCCTGCATATCGGCTACGGGGAGGTCATACATGACGATTATCCTCATAAACCTTATCCTCCCCCGCTCCTCATCAAGGCATTCCGGGCGTCGAGATCCCATCCACATCGCCAGTCCCTTCCATCACCCGAAGGCACCCATCTACCCAAAGGTCGATGACGTCCGACACCCGGTAGCTCCCATGGCCATAGGGGATCCTGTCCGCGAGTGTGGACGCAAGGAGCCTCTTCACGGACGGCGTGAGCTCGCAGGGACGCTCCAGCTCGACCTTCCGGTCGATCAGTGGCCTGAACGGCTCCATGAGGTCGCAGGCGAGGTTGTAGGGGTTTGTTTTGGAGTGATGGTGGATGCCGACTTGGTTGAGATAGCCCTTCGCCGCGATCCTGCACGCTGTATGCGAGAGCAGGATGGAATAACCATAGTCGAGGGCATTGTTGGTCGCGTCCGCGTGCGGTGCCCGGACGAAACCAGTACCGAACAGCGCCTGGAAATAGCGGCGGGCCCCGGCGGCCTCGCGCCCGGTCGAATCGTCCGCGCGGACCTCTCCCGTATAGGACGCGAGCAGCTCGGCCTCCTGTTCATGGCCCGACATTTCGAGGACGGAGGCCTGGTTATCCAGCTTGCACTTGACGATCTTCTTCCACAGCATCTTGCGCGGCCAAGCGCCCCAGGACATCTGAGCGAGGACTTTGGCATTCGTATCGATCGTTGCCGCGGTTAGCGGCATCAGGATTGATGCCGGCATATGCCGGCTATCGGTGAGGATGACGCTGCAACCCCTTGCCGCGAGCTCATCGAGAAGGTAGGTCGATATGAACGCGGCCTTCCCGTCGATAACGATACAGTCGAGCTCGTCGGCCCGCAACAGAACGGGGCGGGGGTCGCCGTCGCGGTGAACGGCGACCCACCCAGCCTCATAGCGCAGTTTCCGGGCGTTCTCTATGAAGAGCGTCTTACCCAAGGGTGGAAACCCTCTCGTGAAGGCCCGCCGCGGAGATGTCCACGATGACGAAGCCCGCCTTGGGGTCGTTGATGATCTTATCGAAGGTCATTGAGCACGTGCCCGCGAACGCGCTGCCGCCGAGGGACCTCACGTCGGCGGTGCCCCTGATACCGGACAGGAGCTCCACGACCTGGACCTCGGATTCCGCTACCGCTCGGACGGTCTTGGCAATATCGTCTGCTTCCGCATCGGAGAATACCTCCTCCGGCGTCTTCAGGGCGCCCAGCTTGAGCACCTTGGAGACGCGGGGGAAGTTTGCCGGAGCGAGCTCGAGAAGGCGTGCCCACAGCCGGCAGAGAACCCGGGCATCGGAATCGAGATCGCGCCTGGGGCTCGGCTGTTCGCCGTCGACCATGCGCTCGACGATCCTGAGCAGGCGGGTGTCGGACGTATCGAGGGCGAGCTGGCGCACGGGGCCGGCTGTCTTCTGGCCCTTGATCCTGAAGCGCTCCCCGTATGCCTCGTACACGGTCTCCTTGAGGATCCTGTCGCGCACGACGCGGACGAATCTCTCGCCGGACTCGCGGCACAGCGAGCGCGCATAGAGCTCGGTGAGCGAATCGGTCGCCTTGGACGCGACGGACGTGGGCACGGGGGCGAACCTGAATAGATTTCCCTTCTTACCCTCGCTCTCGTAGATCATGAAATAGGCGAACGTCTGGGCGGAGTAGCCGCCGAACAGGGCCACGTCACGGTCGCCCTTCACGGGAATGAGCTTCGTCTTCGTGTCGCGCGGTGAGTAGACGGTCTGCTTCCAGAAGGCCCCACCCTCCTCGTAGGGGGCAAACGTCACGCGTAGGTTCTTCCAGGAGCAGGCGCGCACGAGCCGCTCGCGCTCGAAATCGGAATCCCACAGCACCTCGGCCGTGTCATAGTCCACGAGGTCACGGAAGAAGCCGCCGGAGAAGAAGTCGAGCTCGGAATCCGCCCCGCCCCGGCGCTCCTGCTCCTCGATATCGCGCATGGTGCGCTCGTAGAAGGCCCTGTTGTTCGACCACATGGGCGCCCTCGTCTCGATGAACCTGCCGGTCGTGAGGGCGATCAGTGCATCGTGTGCGTGGTAGTAGCGGTTGGCCTTGCGGCTTCTCGGGATTCCCGCGCGCCTCCTGACCGAACTGGCGACGCCGGCCTTCACCGGCACGACCTTGACGCCCGCGTAGGTGGCCTCGAGGACCGCGGCGATGAGCTTGCACTCCTGGCTCGTCTCTGTCAGCTGGCGCCCGACGATTGACTTCAGCATCCTCTCCGAGATCTGCGTCCTCATGAGCGCGTTGAGCTTGCGCTCGGTCATGAGGCCCACGCGGCGCAGGTGCATCCAGAACGGCGCCATCTTCCTCTGGACGGGCCGGGGCACGATGATGGACTCCTTCTTATCAAGGCTCTCGGCATACAAGACCAGTACCTTGTTGTCGAGTGATTCGTCCTTGCGCACCGATCTAGGAAGGATGCGGTCGACGCAGTAGTCGGCTGATGCGATGCGCGCAATATCGATGGGCCTGCCGGAGTAGAGGCTCTTTCCCGCCTGCTTGAAATAAAGGTACAGACGCTCGTTGATCTCCTTCTCGTCGAACATCCCCAGTTCGCGTAGGAGCCTGGCGGCATTCAGGTCGCGGCGCGCGTCCTCGTCAAGCGTCTTCAGAGCGGCCTCGATCTCCTGGGCGCGGCTTTGCGACCTCCTGCCCTTCAACTTGTTCGATGCGGTCCTCGTGACCTCGACGTAGACCTTGGCCGGGGCATAACCTGCCACCGAAGTCATATCCTCGATAACCTTCATGGCCTGCGAGACGCCGCGACGAAGCGCCGGGGACCCGGGCAGGGCGTCGATGCCGAGCTCGCCGGCCTTTTCCAGCGCGGCTGCGTTGGCCTCGTCGATCTTTGCGCGGAAGCCGAGCTCGGTATCGCTTAAGGCCTGCATCAGGTTCATGGACGCGCCGCGGAACCTGCCGTAGGGCGCTCCCTGCTCGAGGACGTCCATGATACACATGTCGCCGCGCGCGGTATCGGCCCAAACGCCCGTCAGCAGCCGCTCGGAGAGCTGGCCCCAGCCCTTGAGGCGCTTCGCGCAAAAGGCCTCGATCGCATCCTCGTCAAGGACTTCCCCGTATTCCTTGGCGATCTTGCGCTTCAGGATGGAGCGCTCCTCGAACACGGTATTCCAAAGGATAAGGTCCTCTGCCATGGACTTCTGGGCCGCAGTGAGTGTCTTCACGCCGAGAAGATTTGCCATCCAGGCCGATACGGACAGGCGCGACGTCATCCTCTTGGCGTCGGATACGCCCTTGACGTGGGGGTGAGCCATCGTGAAGTCGCGCGAGAGGATGTTCTCAATCCGGTTGAGGGTCATGACCGACCCGTCCGATGCGGCCTCGACCACGGCCGCCCTCATCGCGGCATCGAGCGGAAGCCAGTCCTGGCCGTCCTCGGTGTAGCGGATTCCCGCCAGCTCGTTCAGGAACCGGAAACGCTCGTAGATGAGGGAGTTCGCCGGGAGCACGTCCTCATCCACCAGATAGGTGCACTTGCCCGTCATGCGCCGGATGAAGGCCTCTGCGGCCGCATCGGTATCGATATGCTCCTCGTAGTTCCAGGGTGCGATAAAGGCGCGCTCATGCCCGGGAAGACGGCGCGACCACGCGAACCTCGCCTTGCCGTGGGCGTCCACGGGTGCGGCATAGGAATCCAGCGGTCCGACGTAGTACGGGATCCTCGAGGTCAGCACCTTCAGGATATGCCGGCCTGCGTCCTTGAGCCAAGGGTAGAAGCTGCCCTGCTTGTCGATGATGCGGCCCACGACCTCCGCATGGAGCTGGTAGGGAATCGCGCTGTTGTCCGCGGTGTGGATACGGCGTAGGAACCTGTGCTCGCCGAGGGCGGCGACCATATCGACGTAGGCCGGGTCCGTTACGGCATCCGTGCCCTTGAAGAGCCTCTCGACCCTCTTCTTGAACTCCTCGTAGGGAATCACGTTGAGGTCGTAGGCCGTATAGCCCATGTTCCTTTTCGCGCCGTCGAGCTTCTTCACGAGCACCTTGTCGTACCCCCCGCGCCCCGACCTCTTGGGGCCGCCGAAGAAGTCCCTATAGAGGGTGAGGCCGTCCTCGTCGGGGCCGTCTGCGGAATCCGCGCGGACGATATATTTCAGCGCGAGGTCCTTCAGGGTGCGCAGCTGGCGCCCGTACACCTCGTACTGGGCCACCTGGTTGTGCGAGAGGGTCTTGCCGGGCGCGAAGGAGAGAAGGCCCTGTAGGCGCCATGCCGAGTAGAGACCCCTAGCGGCCTCGATGGTCGGGGCGAGACGGTCGGGACAGTTGGCGAGGAACTCATCGAGCGCGTCGGCGTCGGACACGGAAACCTTGCCGATCTGCTCGCCCTCGAGCGCGAAGGCGTCCATGTTCGCCTTGTAGCCGGCGACGAGGTCGCCCAGCGCTTTTGACTGCGCGCGTGCGATCTTGGCGTCGATATCGTCGCCCGCCACCGAGACGGCGCCGGACACGGCCTTCTGGAGCTCGCGTGCCGTCCAGGAGCCGCCCATATCGGCAAGCGCGCCACCGTCGAGCTCGATAGCCTCGCCGCAGGCCTCCCCCAGGGCGTCGAGCTCGCGCACGAGGGCCTCGACCTGAGCGAAGGGGTCTGAGTTCGCCGACGTCACGTCATGGCCCTCCATGAGGAAATGGCCGCGTCGCACGACATGGTTGGCGACGGCCCAGAAGATAAGCCTTGGGTCGCGGGGGGTATCTGATTCCATGAGGTCGACGTCGAGGTGCGCGAGCGTGGGATAGCCGTCGAGAAGTCCCTGCCATGCAGCGGCGGCGGGATCTGCCGCGATATCGTCGCGCATGAGCTTGTAGGACATCCTGCGCCTGACGAAGAAATCCGGATCCGTGGGCGCGATCGCCGGGGCGAAGATACGCTCCATCTCGCGCTCCCTGCCGCGTGCGCGCTGGAGCCTGCGCCTCGCCGTGCGCGGCATACGGGCCTCGGAGGCGTGGAGCGCCTCCTTGAAGCAGCGTGCGCCCATCACGGGCTGGCCCTTATGGTAGAGGACCTCCCCGTACTCGTCTGTGGCCACGAACCCGACGCTCGTGCCGTCGAGGTCGATTCCGGCATACCACGGACCGTTGATATTTTTAAGTTTCCTGGCCATGAGTTCTCCTGTGTGATATAAAGGGATTGTGAGTTGCTGCTCGAAGCGCAGTACCTAAGTCGAAATACGGCTTAAAAGCCACAAACTGCCTTAACAGGCCGCCCCGTATGGGGCTTTTTCTTTATTCCGACATTCCATAGGCATCTAGAGCAGGTGCTCCATGACGGTACCGGTCGAGTCGGTGCGGAAGCGGATGCTGCCCACCGTGTTCTCGTGGATCATGTCGCCGGTTGCCACATCCACGTAGACGGCATCGCTGAGACCGCGCGACACCTCCATCTCGGTGGCGCCGGTCTCGGAGTCGATGCGGAGCTTCCCGACCTGGTTGCGCACGTGCATCTGGCCCCTGGAGTCCAGGCAGCGCTCGACCGTGCCGCTGCCGGCCTCGGTCAGGCGCACGCTATTCATTTGGAAACTGTTCACAGTTACCCCTCCCCCTCTGCAAGAAGGCATGAGGCCGGGCCTTTCCCGGCATTGGAGGGTTTTATCCAATTATAGACTGACGTCGGGACGTTCCCGATAACGATTCCGAGCGTCGCCGGAAGGCCATGCTCCGAGCATCTCGACTTCCAGCCGAATGGGCAAAGGGCCTTTCCGCAGCGAAGGGGATAGCCGAAAAGAAACCCCGTCCCAGGCTGATTCCGGGACGGGGCCAAAAGGGGAAGGCAAATCGAGCTATATTACGTGAGCGAGTAGCCGTTGGTGCCGATCTTGCCGACGACATTGGTCGCCATCGTGATGACATCGCGGAGCTTGCCGGAATAAATCGAAAGCACGGAGACAAGTGCGAGGGCAAGCAGGCCGATGAGGATGATCATCTCGGTAGAGAGCACGGCACCGAACTTCTCGTCAGCTGCACGACGGACATTGTAGGTCTTGGCCATGAGGTACATGGCCATGGCGTTCATGGTTCCAGAATCCATGATGCACTCCTTTCGGTTGGGGGTTCGAGTCTTCAGCCCCCGTCGACACGATGGGATGGACCTCCACCCCCAAATAAGATTTTGCCCCGCGAAATGCATCAACAGAAAGTAATTTGGTGCCAAGGGGTGACAAATGGTGACATGGAAAACGTAGATAGACCACTACGTACGCGGCCGTACAACATATGTTCGACAAGATTTAATGACCTCCTGGTCGCAGGCGCCACAAAAGGCCTATCCGGTGCTGTGATAGAGTCGGGGCAGCTAACGGCGAGGTCACCAACTAGTGAGAGGAACGGCGTATGGCATGCGTGCGTGTAACCGGATCGGCCGACGAGATCGAGCTTCTTGCGCGCTCGTTCAGAAAGAATCCGGTGCTTCGCCGCCGGCTCGACGGCATGATGACGGGTTATTTCGAGGCGCGGGCCCCGAAGGTTGTCTGCCTGGACCTCGGAACGACGGGGCCCAACCCCGTTGAAGATGAGATCGTGGCCATCGCGATCGTGGACTGGGCGGGAAATGCGGTCCATGAGGGGAAATACAGGCCAAGTCGTATGGAGCTATGGCAGGCGGCATCTGAGGTCAACGGGGTGGCTCCCGACAACCAGATAGACCTTCCCTCCTTTTTCGACGACCAGGTAAAGATCAAGGAGATCATCTGGGGCGCAGACGAGGTTATCGTCTATAACGCTTCATGCGTCATGAGGTTCCTGGGACACAACGACGCTGCGCCCGCCTCAGGTGCCAGGGTCACAGATACGATGTATGAATATTGTCAATGGCTCGGGGAGACGAATCGTAACTACAATCGCCTCGCACACATTGAACTGACTGATGTGGCCGATCATATCGGCTACGACCGGCCGGACGGTATGAGCGCAAGCCTAGCCAATGCCCTCGCCTGCCTCGCCGTCCAAAAATGGATCGAGCGGCAGCGGCGTGAAGAACAGTAGGCTCTCTGGATATCGGGGCAACACGACACGCCATCGAGTTTGGCGCATTGATGATTTCGTGGATGATTGCTTCGAATTATGCTTTGCAGTGACCCCAACAATCGGCAAGACGCTCTTGGAACCCGGTTTGGAGAGGTGAATGGATGGACGTTAACGATTTTATGGCGAAGCACGGTCTCACCGATGCCGACCTCGAGCGCATGGCCGCCCCCTATGAAGATGGCAGCATTGAGCCCGAGCCTGACGGCAAGGTATTCAGCGGCTCACATCTTGATGCAGTCGGCACTCGCCGTGTGACGGTGGTTAACGATGAGAAGAATACTTAGAGGGTTTGCTGTCAGATACGCTACTCCTCGTATTTGTTTCCCTTCCCGCAATTGCAATCCTCGCAGAGTGTCTGCAGATTGCTCATTACGGACTTCCCCCCGCGTGAGACGGGCTTGATATGGTCGACGTGGAGCTTCACCCCGTCCTCGCGCCCCCGTCCGCACTTGACGCACCTGAAGCCGTCACGGCGCAGCACGTCATAGCGCATCGCACGCGTGACCTTCGCGTGCTCCTCGTCATTAGCCATACGCCGGTCCTGATACTCCAGGCGACGCTTTTCTCGTTCCTTTTTCTTCTTGGACTTGCGATGCTCCTTTATAAGCATCGTCAGAATCGTCTCTGCCGCCCAAAGCACGATGGCAAACTGAATAAGTGGCATGAGCGACTGGAATACCTGGGTATAGACATCGGATGTATCCATAGCGTTCCCTTCCGTTGAAGACAGACGCTTCAAGCATAAAATCCCGTAAACGCCGCCACTCTCCCACTTGGTGCCATAAGGTGACACCTGACCAGGAACACTTGTTCATAGCCGTCCGCCCGACCGCCTTCGAAACGATGATTGGAACATCGAAAGATCGGACGGAGGGAGAGATATGGCCGAGGAGCTTGACCCTAGCATGCTTCCGAATTGGCTGAGGGACATGGATGACGGCCCGTCGATAAGGCCCGGTGCAGATGATGGCGCCCGCTACGGCCTCACATGGTGCGGTAGCTTCACAGTCCACGGCCTCGGGTTCCGGGCAATGAATGGGACGACGACCGATTTCGCGATGGCTTGGCCCATCGGCAACGGGGCCTGGCAGGTATTGCAGGACGCCTACGACATCTATGACCCCGTCGCCGGGCAGGACGGCTATATCGAGACCGACGATCTCAACGACATCATGCGCGAGAACGGGTTCCGTTCCCTCAATTCATTTACTGCCGCAAAGGGCGGGGGGTGGCGCGAGAGCCTTACGCGCGCCGTCGCCGCAAGGTGGTGCAGGGAGCGATACTCGGTCCCCCTGACCTTTATCGATGGGCCCTCGGCTCTATCCAGGCTCGTCTCCTGCGCCACCGCGTTCGACCCGTATTCTGACAGGGCGCTCGTCGCCACCGCGATCGAGCGGGAGATGGTGCGCCAGGAAAACGCCTACAACATGGCCGCATACGCCAACGCACGCGTACTTAATAGCACGCAGCTTCGCTCTATCGCAGTCGTTCCGGAAAAATCGGTTGGCCATGGGATGGGAGTGGCGGCGGAAGGCCTTCGTCGCCAGCAAGGCCCGTGGGTAAACGGCCACGGACCCAAGTTCGGGCATTAGCGACAGAAGGGACATATGCATGTATGAGAAGGTATGGAGTGGAGATGTTGATGGATACGAGATATCTCTCGATTTCATTGAACATCGCGGTCTGTTTAGATACACCGCGAAAAAGGATGGCGTGCTCATAAGCGACCGCCTTTGTGCCGACCCGGTCGACGCCGGCCTCATGGATGGCCCCGGTGTCATGTATAATTTTCAAACACCCTTCGTCCCCAACGGCTCGGAAATCGAATTCGAGGGCCGTTTCGCGCCCTTCCATACACCCGAGGAGATCGCGAGCGGCACCTGGCTCTCCCCCGCCGACTGGCCGCAAGACCGCAAGAGGGCGGCGGTCGAGGAACTGGATTGCCGCATGAAACGGGTCGGGAGGTACACTTCGGGCCAAATAACGCTTGACGAGACATACTTAACCTTCGGTCTCATCGATTGCTCGAAGCGCCTGAACGCCATGTTCGGAGGTCCCGACAACTGGCCGAAACGGGCATTTGAGCTCCTGTTCACCTCTACCGGGTATAAGTGGCGCACGCTCCACAAGAGATTCTCCTACAACGACTCGTTTGGGTTTGGCCATCCGAGCGAGATTCCCCCGGAGGTTGCCGAACAGATCCGCAGGGCGGCGACGAGGCGGGGGCCGATGATAGGCTATGGTAGCGCCGTGTCCACCCTATGCAGACAATCGAACACCGAATACGGGGGCAACGCCAGCTCGTTTGAGGTCCTGCCCTTCGTTAACGCTGCCGAGTTCATAGACGAAATCCGACATTCCGACAGGATTACCGTCGACCTATATGCCGATTTCAATGGCGACGACGTGCCAATAAAGCACCTAGGTAAGACAGCCGTCTCCCTTAATAGCCTTGATGTCGAGAGAATTAGGATAAGTCTGAACAGGGCCAGCGAAAAGCATGGGTACTATTGGTCGATGAGGGGCGAGGATCCCTCATCCAAGCTGAACTTATCATTCTCCACCTTCGAGCTGACTGAGTTGGTCGCGGCCATCAAGTCATGTGCCGACTGGAGCCTGTTCTTCAACCATCAGGTCCACTTCCCTGACCTCGGATATGGCCTCGACGCGAACGGCGATTCAGATCGCATCCTCCTTGCCTGCGGCATGAGCGAATGGCGCTCGGACGACGCCCAGGAGTGGATGGCCGTATCGCGATCGAAATCAGACCGCCTCTACCATATCGAGCGTATCGACGCATGGGATTCCTACGAAGGGCCCGAATTCGAGGTCACGGAATCGAGCGCCACGAAGATCTACCCGAGCGACCTCATCGACCAGATCGCGGCAGACCATAACGAGTTCAGGGAGACGGATGGCGTCCCGCCCTTCATCAACGCCCGCTATGCCGCCCAACTGGAGCACCTGCGCGAAGTCTATCCCCTAAGGCAGAAGACCCCGGAGAATACGCCTAGCACCGCGGCATTGAAGGACGGGCTCGCCAGACTCAAGGAGAAGAAGGCTGAGGACAAAAAGACGCCCAGCCACAACAGGCGGCCGGGCTACTTCACCTATTGATCGAAAAAACCGGGGGAGCCGAACGCGAAGCTCCCCCGGTTCAACTTTTGCGCGGGCGACAGCTTGCAGAATGAGCCACCAGAGCCGATGTCCTTTGGATTCTGCCGCGCCCGCTATCGCCTGTCCCCCTATTTCGAGCTGACGACGCCATCGGATTGCGCCACAGACCACCTGATGTATAGGACGGTATCGCGCTTGGCCGTAATCGAGCCGATCGGCGCGCTCTGCTGGCTCACTGAAGTCAGCCAGCAGAGCGGGACATACCGGCGCCATGTGCCGTCGGATGTCTTCCGGTAGACGTCTTCAGGTTTTGCCAGGGCGACGCGCTCGCCCCAGTAGACGGCCTTGTGGGCGCGGCCATCGTCACCGATTGCCGGCAGCGTGATTCCCTCGAGAGAATGGGACTCAAGCCCCTTGCCGTAATCAGGGAGATCTAGGGCACTCGCCACCTCCGGAGCGCTGTCGCTCGCGGCGGTGCGATACACGGCCCCCTCCTCGGGACGCAGCGAACCTTCCGCATATTCAATCCTGACTGTGCAGCGATTGCGGCCGTAAAGGTGGAGCTCCTCGCCCGCCTTGAGCTCCGATCCCCCATAGGGACTTGTCAGCCCCGTATCGGAAAACCAGCCCGTAAAGCCCGTACTCCGCTCCTCGCCGAAATGGTCATTCAGGTTGCATCGGCTTTTCAGCGCGGCCGCGGTTGCCTCCGCGTTGGCCGAGTGGTGGCCGGGTTTGGCCGTTTCCGTGAAGACTATCGATTCGTCATCCACTCCGTCGGCGTGATAGACGACCTTTACCCCTGCGATATGGATGGGCCCGGCAGTTACGAATCCATGGAATCGGTGAACGAGCGGTGAGTCATGGTTGACCCCCTTGCGCAATTCCGTTGGAAATGTCTGCATGACGACACAGGAGAGATAGCGGTCCTGCATATCGGCGAATTCGTCTTCCGTGATGTTTAGAGTCCCACCGTCACGCGAGAAATCCCGCAATACCACGGCTCCTTCCGGTTTTGGGATCAAATCGACTTGGACGCACCTCAGGTCATTCGATGCGGTGAGGTCGCCTACCCCATCAACTGTCGGCGCATCGAGTCCCGTTCCTGAAACGTAGCCCGCCGTCCAGCCGACGTTCGAGTTGAACGCCCTTACCTCGAGGTCGAAATGCAGCGAGACGTCACCGGTGAGCCAGACCTTGACGGCGCTCCAGCGCAGGGACCTCCCTCCCTCGCCCACTGGCTCCCCGTCGGCCGCGGCATCGCTCCACCCGCCGCCCTTGGCGAGCATGCTGTAGCGGATCGATCCTTGCCATGGCGAGCCCTCGAGGCGAAGCGAGAGCGCCTCTATGCACATCAGCTCGGACATATTCATGCCGACATGGCGGTATGCGGCGCATTCGGGCATGTCGCCGAAGTTCGACAGGTGGCATGTTCCGATAATGGAGGCGCCTGAGCAGCCGTCGGGCACCTCGTCGGTTTCCGATTGGTACCAGCGATAGGAGAAGTGGGTCGGGGCATTGCCCCCGTTGCCCTTTTTGACGTCCGACCAGTTCCTGCACGGGCTGCATGTGAGAAGCGGGTCCGAGCAGGCCACGGGCTCCACGCGAGTCAGCTCGGGCTTGCCGTCGTTCAGCGTGAGCGAGCCTGTGAACTGCACCTCCTTCACGACCCATGCCGAAGCGCGGTCGCCCGCCACCCCATCCTTGTAGCCGCTATGGAAGAGGTTTAGCTTCGAAGGCTTCGCGACGGTCGCATTCGGCCTGTTCACGCATAGGCCCGAGGCATCGCTTATGATGGCCATCGCGCCGTCGCCGTACAGGGCACCCCCCTCGGAAAACCTCTTCGTTACCCACCATGCGCTGGCCCTCGATTGGACGCCCGCGCTGTTGATTTGAAAGGGCTGGGTGCAGTTGGTATGGCTGAATTCCTTTCCGTCCCATGGCCCGCCCCATGAGGCGTTCACCGCGCGGGATCCATCGGCCACATGCGCCGGTCGCATGGTCGTGAGAAAGCCCGGGACGGGTCCCCAGTCGGATTGATAGGTGTCATCGCGGACCTTGGTGAATTCGGTGAGGAACAGCTGGTTGAAATTGCCGCTATATGCCTGCTGGTATATATCCGTCGCATCGGAAATCGAGGCGTCACGCACGTCCCAGTTGAGCGTGTCGTCGTCCGCGGCGTGGATGCGGCACACGATGCCCTGGATATCCTCCGTCGTGAGGTAGGTATGCTCCACGGTGGATGATATCCATCCCGTCTGGGAGTGCAGGGCGTCGACGTTCTCGTCATGTGAGACGCCCTCGACGTAGATGTTGAAGATGTTCAGGTCCGCGGCCCACCTATGGGTCACGTCTCTCGATGTCCGCCTGTACCACTTTCCCGTGTCATGGTACTGGTAGTGCTTCCATCCGGTATCGTGTCGGCCGGTGCCGACCCCAAGCTCCTCGTTGGTAAGGTTGCCATCGAAGGTGACGATATTGTTCTCCTGCTCGTCCTCCTTGATTGCTCCGAGGTTGTCATGCTCCCACGCGAACCATAGGCGGTGGCCCCTGGGGTGGTAGTTGTCGTCCCCGCAGGCGGTCAACGGGTAGAAGGAGAGGTGGAACCACAGCTCGTTCTCGTAGTCGCATTCAACCTGGAGGTTCAGGGCGTAACGAAGGATCTGGACGTAGGCGTAGCGGAAGGCGTACCACTCGGTCCATCCGTTTGCCCAGCCCATGCATTGGTTTATGGGGTTCGACCTGCCCCTACAGCAGTTGATCTTGCCGTTGAGCATCCCATAGGCGTCCCAGGCCCCCTGGCCGATTCCCGCATTTTGCCCCCAATAGTCCCACCCGAGCGCCGTGTCGGCGCCGAGTAGGCCGAGCCCTGCCGCGACCGCCAGGGCCGCGAACAGTCCACGTCTCGTAATGGGAGTATCCCCTAAGGATGAGCCTTCGCTCTTCCCCTTATCGTGCTTGTCGAGTCTCATCTACGCACACCTCCCGTCAGGGACATGCGCGGGCTCGGGAAGGAGGCCGCGCCTCCGTCCCGAGCCGTCGTTAGTTCTTTGCCGTGGCGACGCCGTCCGACTCCGCATACGCCCACAGGGCGTAGACGGTCGTGTCGCGTTCCATCTTGATTGTCGAGAGAGGCGTCCCCCCCCCGCCCTGTCGGGCATGTAGCCCTTGAAGACGAGGCGGCGCCACGTCCCGTCCTCGCGCTTGGCGAAGACGTCCTCGTAGCCGGCTAGCGTCACGGACTCGCCGCGGTAAAAGGCGGTATGACCCACGCCGCCATCTCCGATTGCCGGCAGGTCGATCTCATCGAGCCTATGCCTCTCGGCTCGCCCGGTGAAATCGGGCAGCCCGAGCGCACCGTCAACCGCATCCGCGCCATCGCTCGGCTTTCTGCGGTAGACGGTCCCGGCGTCGGGCTCAACCGATCCTTCCGCGTACTCGATGCGCAGCGTGCAGCGGTTGCGCCCGTATAGCTTCAGTGCGCCCTTCCTGGGAATCTCGAGGGAGCCGGCTGGATCGCGCAGGGCGGCGTCCTTGAACCAGCCCGTGAATCCGGTGGCCGCGTCCTCGCCGTAGTGTGCATAGAGGTTGCAGGGGTTTTTCCCGGCAGCCTCCAGCGCGGCCACGATGGGCGCGTATCGATCGCCGGGATGGACATTCTTATCGACATATACTCGATGACCGTCATCGATGCCGTCCGCATAGTACTCGACGCTTGCCGACTCGATGAGGCAGGGCTTGGATATGACGGTGCCGCGATAGCGGTCCGTCCATATGCGGTCGGTGTTCCTGGAAGGAAGGCGAAGGGCCAACATGGCGGCTGCGTATAGGCACCCGGAACCGAACTCCTCGGTCACCTCGACGTTCTCCTCGGCGCTGAACTCCCGCACCACCCGCGCGCCCGTCGGCTTGCGGATAAGGTGGACGTTCATGCCCGAGATCTTGGTATCGGAGCTCCCGTCCGGCTCGGGACCGCATGCCGGTGCCGTCTCGAGCGTCAAGGGCTCGTCTTTTGAGTTGTGGACGTACACCGGGTCGCTCCACGCGCAGGTGCCGCCGAGCAGCTTGGTCCTGACCACGAGGTCGTACTCGTCTGCGATGTCCCCGGTCAGCCACACCTTAACGCGGCTGATTATCTCGGTATCATAGTCCCCATTCGAGCACACCTTGGACCCGTCGGCGCCCTCATCCCATTCGCCGCCGGTGAAGCGCTGTGCCGCATAGTGAATCGATCCCTTGAATTTCGAATCCTGAAGACGCATCTCGAGGCTGAAGATGGAATGTCCCCCATGGGGCCAACCGATATGGCGGTGCGAGTAGGCCTCGGTCTGCTGGCCTCCCCATGTCGCGACTCGGCAGGATGCCATGATCGCGGTGTCATCGCTTGCGACCGCCTCCTCCGAGTCCGTCATGTACAGACGGAAAATCGGGTAGACGGGCAGTTCGCTTTCGTTTTTTGCCCCCAGGACATATCCCGCCGGCTTGATGCTCTTAGATTCGTCCTTGAACTTGTTGTGCCACCCCAGAATCTTCAGGCTGTCGCCGACCTGGGCCTCGTCCTTGGATAGCCCGACGTCGCCGTGGCAGACGACTTCCTCGAGAATCCATTGGGCGTTGACCTGGGTTGCCCAGAGTCCCGGGCACGCCGGATTGGACACGGCGACGCAGGTGCTGCTGTCATCCCGAGTAACCCCCCAGGTGTCGAGCCTCTGCCCGTCCGCATCGGAGGTGATGAACCAGCATTTGTGGTCCGTCTCGTTCGTGACAGCGGGCTCATGGTGGACCCACCAGGAATTCGTGAGGTTAGTCGATTCGGGGTTACGCCAGATTTTTGCGTAACCCCGCTCCATGGTGGGAGAGGTGTGGCCATAGTTATCCAGGCCTCGATCGAGACCGGGGCCGATCATGTTTGCGATGCAGAAGGTGAAGCATCCCAGCCCATCGGATTTATTCGGCCAGAACATCCAGTTCTGATTGACCCCGTCATAGTCATGGTAGAGGCAGGTGCCGCGACCGTTCTCGTAGCGGGCGACGGGGACGTTGTTCTCGTAATAGCCCTGGACGAGGTCGACCCTCAGGTTCGGTGCGGTGACGGGGATGATCTTGAAGATGCCGCCCATGAGCGACATGTCGTTGTCGATATATATCTTGTCGGTCTGGACGGACATGTCCCTATCCTTCGGGGCATTCTGCGAGGAGACGATGGCCGATGAGGGGCTGACGCCGTTCTTCCAGCAATTGAAGATATCGATATGCGCATAGACGTTGTGGCCGGTCCTTGCCTGCCTGCGCCTCAGGAATGTCGACCATCCGGGACCCTCATAGAACCCGTGGTAGAGCCATCCGTAGGCATTCACATGGCGGTCCTCGCCCTCGGAGCCGTCGTTGATGAGGTTGCCGACGAAGTTGCCGACCGGCACGCCGTCGATATAGCACGTGCCCTTGTTGTCGTCGCCGTCGTCGCGTCCCAGCCAATATCCCCTCCAGGGATTGGTCGCGCAGTAGGAGGTGCAGTAGTAGAACGGACGGAAAACGATGTGGTCATAGAGCTCGTCGGACCAATCGCACTCGAATACCATCGCGAAGGCGTAGCCGAGGCGGTGGCTGTAGTCATTGTAGATATTCCAGAGGTCCCAGTTGTTCGCATAGCCGAACCAGCGATCGTTGGCGCCACGGGTCCGATCCGGATGCGTCAGGTCGCCGCTGTCCTTGCTGGGCCCGATATAGCCTGCTCCTGGCCCGAAGTCGACGGCGGCATATGCGAGCGCATCGCTCGCGCCCATCAGGCCGAGGCCGGCGGCGATAGCTAGTGCCGCGAGGAAACCGCGACGCGAGACCGGCGTGAATAAGCCTGTATCAGATTTGCCGTCATTCAGCAGTGCGGCATCCCCGGCCAGTCGGGCATCAGTTGCCTTTTCCCCGTTAGCCCCCTTTTTCCAGGAACCCATCTCAGTACTCCTTAGATTTGACGGCAGATAGGCCGCAGCAGGCCATAACGGCCAGATAGACCCCCGCATGGCACAGATCGAGCCTCAGCACGGCGAGTGCGCAGGCCGCAAGGCCGAACACGGCGGTGAGCGCGTAGAATCGCCAGTCATCGACCTTGCGCGCTATGAGGGCGAAGATGAATATGGCCACGGGGATCCAGATACCCTCGATGGAGCCCCGCGTCAGATAGAAAAGGACGGCGCGCCCGCCCATCGTGGGAGCTATGTTGACGATGATGGAATAAGCGGAGAAGGCGCAGGAAGGCAGAAGGGTCGCTGAAGACACCAGCGCCGAGAGGGAGAGCTCCTCCTCATCCGGCCCCATAAGAGAAAGGTTATCCAGCACTCGATATCCTCCAAGGAACTACGGTTGCCATCTATTACTCGGGGCCCTGTGGCGACCAGCCCGCCACAAGCCCATGGTCGCCTGTGGGCATTTGGCCCCATCAAAAGCGTAAAACGACAACCCGCATGGTGCCGGGCGGTTTGGTGCCATTGGGTGACAGGACCGGTCATGGGTGGCTGCTATCCTGGGTAAAATGCCGTCAGGAATCCGTACGCCTATCGGAGTATGCAGATATATGTTGAAAAGATTATTCAGTTTGCTGACCGGGGCAAATAAAGATGGGAAACCCGCCGATAGCCCACATGCGAATAGGCATCTAAGCCCGGAGCTGCAGCGGCATTTCGTTCACAGCTATATCGATCAGGTCGGGTTCGAGCGCGAGGGCTCCGTCCCGAACGGCGTGTATGAGACATCGATCGTCTCTTTCGTGTACAACCATGAGAGGATCGAGGGCAGCTCGCTCACAGAATGGCAGACGAGGACGATTTTCGAAACGAGGGACACCGTTCTCGCGGACTCTACCACCCCGGGAAATGTCCGCGAAACCGCAAACCACACGAAAATGTTCGATTTCCTTTTCGATTCACTGGATAGGGAGCTCACTCCCGAACTCATAAAGGAGATCCACCTGCAACTCATGGACGGAGTGATGGACGTACCCGGCCAATGGAAGGTCCTGGGAAACGGAGTGGGAAGCGTCATCACGGCGCGACCGGAGGAGGTCCCCGCGCTGGTCGACCGCCTTGTCTCCGAATATAACAAGTATCAGCCGTCCCTGGAGAATATCGTCAGGTTCCACGTGCGGTTCGAGACGATCCACCCCTTCCCGGACGGCAACGGCAGGGTCGGAAGGGCAATTGCATTCAGAGAGTGCCTGCGCGCCGGCCTCGTCCCGTTTATCGTGACGGACGCGTCCAAGGATGCCTACTACGACGCTCTCGATGAGTTCAGGGCAGGAAAGGCCGACCCCCTTCTTACTTACGCTGAGGACATGCAGGTTGATTTCGCTTCCACGGTAGCGCCAATTCTCACCGACCGGTCACTTTCGGACGACCTGCTCGGTGAGCTTGGCGTGGATAGGCCGAATTTCGATGAGGATGCCGGCTTCGTCGGTCCATCCACGAAATCCCTGAAGTCCAATCTTGCCGCCGCTAATATGAACAGAACTACAACCAGTTCTGATAGTAAGACTGTCCGCACTCGTCGGATTTAGCTTCAGGCATTCGTTGGGCCGCTCTTATCGAGCGGCCCTCTCCATGCGTTAATGAACGCTCGTCGCAGTGTTTACACTATACAAACGCCTGTATCTCCACCCTGTCATCCCATGCCTTGGTTCCAGTTGAATTCTTCAATCCTGTCGCTCGTCTTAGCAGTCGACAAAGCGGACGGGGACGTCCATGGGTAACGAATCACGCGTCGTGACCTTGATCGATCCGAAACTCGAATTCAGCACCTTCCGATGGGCGATATCGGCGGGCATACGAAAATAGTCCTCGCTGTCGATATGTACGGTGCAGGTGGGCCACCCGCCGCATGTGACGACGACCAGCTCCCCCACCGCGGTGGCGCTCTCGAGGAATTGACGGACCGTCATCTCGCGGCGCACCGAATCGGCGCCCATGTTGGGATCGGTTTCAAACATATAATTTCCTCCGGTAACTCGTTGACGAGGGCGCATGCGCGCCATTGTATTCGCGTCGTCAAAAGGCCGACCGGAACTCTGTTGTTCCCACTATACTACAAGCAGCCGCACCGGATCCGAATTCCCCTGAACACTTGTTCCAGGCGCACAGCGCGGACACCTCCCACGGTAGCGTGAAAACGATAGGTCCAATAAGCACCGCAGGCGCGAACTGTCACCCCGTGGCACCAAATCGGCAGGCACAGCGCCGATGCCGGCGGTACGTTAGACCATGGGGACGCATACCCATAAACGCAGCCCAAAACCCGCGTCCCCTCTCCGGTAACCGAGAGAATGGAGCAGTCATGCGACCTGGAGGAAAGATGAAGGAGTGCGCCGGCAAGCTCTTCCGCCGCATCGGCGCCCGTCTCAAGAAAGGCGCGGCCATCGGCACCGGCGCGGTGCTCATCGCGAGCCAGGTGCTCTCCGTCGTACCGGCGCCGACCGCGGCATATGCCGCATCGTCCGAGACGATCACCCGCGGTGAGCGCGTGAACTACGGCGGCTTCTACATGTACAACTCGACGACCTCGGAGGGCACGCCGGCGATCTGCCTCGACCCGGCCAAACGCCATCCGCTGGACGCCTCAACGGCGCAGGCGCAACTTCCGATCGAAAGCGACTGGTCAAAGTGCTATACGGGAGGGGGCGGTGAGCAGACCAAGATAGACCGCCTCGACGGTATGGCGAGGGTCCTCTACTACGGTCCCACGGGCCCAGGCTTCGAGGAGGCGAAGGCGAAAGGTCTTTGGAACTTCAACTGGTACGACGGCACGCCGCTGGACTACAGCAAGATGCTCGCCATCCAGCACATTGCCCTCTCGGCCCTCTCGAAGAGCTCCAGCCAGTACGGCATGCAGGGCACGACCGCCGCGTTCCGCAACTGGTGCTATAAGACCGTCTTATACTACAACGGCAATATCAACGCGGGCACATTCCTTGCAAATCTGGACAAGAATCTGCCGGGGCCCGCACCCCAGTCCTTCAAGGACACGATCTACCTTGTCAACTACGGAACCGGTACCCAGTGCCTCATCACCTTCCACAACAAGGGCAAGCTGAAGCTCAAGAAGGCGAGCTCCAACCCCGGCATCTCCGACAACAACCCGTGCTACTCGCTCGAGGGCGCGACCTACGGCGTCTACTCCGACTCCGGTTGCACGCAGCAGGTGGGAACGCTCACCTGCAACGCCTCCGGCGACTCCAACGTGATCGATATCGCCCCGGGCACCTACTACGTGAAGGAGACCAAGGCAGGCAAGTCCTATGCACTTGATGAGGGGATCCACCAGGTGAACGTGTCGGGCGGCCAGACTGCCACCGTGAACGTCACCGACGCGCCCCAGAACGACCCTGCCGACATGCTGGTAGCCAAGGTCGATAGCGAGACGGGCAAGGCCTCCCCACTCGGAGCCGGCACGCTCGCGGGCGCGGAGTTCACCGTCAAGTACTACGACGGCTTCTACACCCAGGAGAGCCTTCCCGAGAAGGCCACGAGGACTTGGGTTCTGAAGACCGATGAAGATGGTTTTACAGGTATTTCCTCTGCCCGTGAAAATCCAGATGTCTATTTAAGTTCTGGCGACTCTTTCTATCAAACTGCCGATGGAAAAATGAACACTCTGCCCCTTGGCACGGTAACGATCCAGGAAACGAAGGCCCCTGCCGGCTATCTCCTGAGCGACAGCACCGTTCACCTTCAGCAGATCACCTCGAACACGTCGGCAGAGTTCGTGTCGACCTTCGTTAAGCCCAGTGAGGATGCCCCTACCGTGCGCGAACAGGTGAAGCGCGGGGACATCGCCTTCAACAAGGTTCACGGCGAGGATATGACCGGACTCGCGAACGTCCCGTTCAAGATCACGTCCAAGACCACGGGCGAGACCCATATCGCGATCACCGACGTGAACGGCATCCTCACGACCGAGGCCTCTGCCTGCCCGCATACCCAGAACACCAACGGCAATGACGCCGCCCTGAACGCCGACGGCACCGTCGACGAGTCGAAGCTCTCCATCGACAACGGCCTGTGGTTTTCCGGCTCCAAGGACGCCCAAACTGCAGCAGACGACTCCAAGGGTGCGCTGCCATATGACACCTACACCTTCGAGGAGCTCCGCTGTTCAGCAAACGACAGCCTTAACCTCGTCAAGTTCGAGGTGACCGTGAGCCGCGACGCCTACACGATCGACCGCGGCACAGTGGACGACAACCCCATCGAGATCGGCACCACCGCGACCGACGGGGCCGACGGGGACCATAAGCTCCTGGCCTCGAACCAGGCCGAGATCGTCGACTCCGTCTCCTACAAGGGACTTAAAAAGGGCACCGAGTACGAGCTCCAAGGCACCCTCATGGATGCCGAGACCGGAGAGGCCCTGAAGGGTATGGACGGCAAGGACATCACCGCAACGGCCAAGTTCACCCCCAAGGCATCCAGCGGCAAGCAGAAGGTCAAGTTCAAGTTCGACGCCACGCTCCTCGGTGGCCATAATGCCGTCGTCTTCGAGCGCCTCTATCTGGACGGTAAGATCCAGGCAAGCCATGAGGACCCCGAGGACGAGGACCAGACGGTCGAGTTCCTGCCTGTCGAGATCGGTACCACCGCGACCGATGCGGCAGACGGCGACAAGGCAATCGGTGTCGGCAAGGCCGTGACCGTCGAGGACGAGGTTTCATACAAGAACCTAGCAACGGGCCGCGAGTACACCGTGACCGGCACGTTGATGGATTCGGCTACCGGCGAGCCCCTGAAAGACGCAGATGGAAACGCCGTAACGGCGTCCACGACCTTCGAGCCCGAGGATACCGAGGGCAAGGTGAAAGTGACGTTCTCGGTCGACACCTCGACCCTTTCCAACAAGAAGCTCGTCGTGTTCGAGAAACTCGAGGCGGACGGCAGCGTCATCGCCAGCCACGAGGACCTGACCGACGAGGGGCAGACCGTCGAGGTCATCCCGCCCGAAATCAAGACGTCGGCAGCCGATGGCGCCGATGGCGATAAGGAGGTCACCGCCGACGGCAAGGCCGCCATCGTCGACACCGTCAAGTACGCCGGCCTCGTCCCCGGTACCGAATATGAACTCCAGGGCACCCTCATGGACGCCGAGACCGGAGAGGCACTGAAGGGCGCGGACGGTAAGGAGATCACCGCCTCGGCCAAGTTCACGCCGCAGACCCAGGACGGGACCCAAGATGTGACCTTTACCTTCGATGCGGGTGCGTTGGGCGGCGCGAAGACCGTAGTATTCGAGAAGCTGTTCGTCGACGGTACCCTCATCGGCTCGCACGAGGACCCGACGGACAAGGACCAGACGGTCGAGATCTCCCCGAGCCTCAAGACCACTGCGGCCACAATCCAGGGCAGCAAGGTGGTGAAGCCTGAGGACGAGGTCGCAATCGTCGACACCGTCCACCTCAAGGGACTGCGTCCCGGCCAGAGCTACACACTCACGGCCTCTATCAACAAGAAGGCCGACGGCACGCAGCTCACGCTCACGGACGTGAAGGACGCCTCGACCCTTGCCGGCAACGGTATCCAGAAGGACCCCGATACCGATGCCTCCGGCACAGATCTTTCCAAGGCCCTCGTCGACGTCACCGGAACGGGCTCTTTCGTCAACATCCCAGAGGGCGCCAAGCTCACCAAGAACGATGACGGGACCTATACGCTCACCGTGCCGGGAGCGACGAAAGATGCGGTCGACATCGTGACGAAGCTGAGTGGCGGCCAGGTGAAACTCGTGGCCTCCGATAAGGACGACAAGGCAGTGGGCGACAATACGGCAACCGAAGCCGAATCGACCGGTAAGAACTCGACGCCTGGCACCTACGAGGTCATCGCCAACGGACAGGTGCGGTTCACCCCTGCCGTCTCGGACCTCGACGTGGATGTCCCCATGGTGTTCAAGGCCTCCGACGTCGCGGGCCAGCAGGCTGTCGTGTTCGAGAGCCTGCAGCGTGATACGGACGGCAAGGAGATCTCCAAGGAGACCGACCTTGAGGACACCAACCAGACCATCGATATCGAGAACACTCCCGAGGGCAAGAACCTCGAGCAGACCGGCAACTGGGTCCTCTACGCGGCAATTGCCGCCGGAATTGCGGCCTGTATCGCTGGAATCTTCCTGATTTTACGCAAGCGTAAGATCTAACGCATATCCGCGATAAAGCCTGAAGGGCCCCGCTCAAGATGAGCGGGGCCCTTCTTTGTCGCAAAGAGAGGATAACCGTGGGGCATCTCCTATATTTGCATCACCGAAATGCGGTTATGAACGCGGTATATTCGAATGATCGAAAACGCCTACCATGCGGATTCGGCGGTTCCTCTCGCGAATGAAATACACGACCAGGACGTCATCATCGTAGGTATGGGCCTCACGGTGCTTGCCGTCAGAATATGGCGGGTGCACGAGCACATGATCATCCCACCCGCTCTCCTCTATCATGCCAGTGCGTTCGAGTTCGGCGATACAGGCCTTGACAGCATTAACGACCTCAACGTATTCGGCATGAGAGTATTTCGGCTTAAGCGCGACGAGCGTGTTCCAGAAAGAGCCGGGAACCCTCACTTCGTAATGGCTCACTGCCCGACCTCCTCGGGACTGATTCCCATTTCCGCAAGGATATCATCAGGGATCTTCAGGGGGTCATCTCCGGAATCATCCTCGATCAGGCCATACTCCTGGGCCTCCGCGCGCAACATCGCCAGGCGCACATCCTCCGAGTAGAGCCGCCCGGATGGGGATAAGAACAGACCGTCAAAAGGCGTCCTGCCCGTCTCGGCAACTTGGTTGACCATGATGCGCATCGCATACGGTGTCGTGAGCCCGCTCCTCGCGAATGCCCTATCCGCACGTTCCTTTACATCGTCGGGGACGTTTAGCTGTATCAGTGCCATATACATCACCTCACATTATGATAATGACATATTATCACATAAACACAATGCCGTATAGCATTGAGAGTAGCACTGCTACAACCGCATAAACCACCGTATCAATACCCCAATATCATGCGACCGTCCACTGGGTGCGACGAGAAAGACTCATGCCAGACCGACAAGATATGGCAGGATATCGCGAGCCAGGCGCAGGATCGCACCGAGAAGCACGAACAGCCCGACTCCCCTATAAAGATATGTCCTCTTCCCGAAGTACCCCGGACGGACTATCAGGAGCAATGCGAAGTAAAATCGGCCGAAGAGCGATAACGCATGGAGCAATTTCAGACCCGGTTCCAAAAAGCCAGCCTATCTATCCGCTTCGGACCTATTTCGTTGCACCGCAACCGGGGCAGCGGTAGCCGGTAAGCACCTGCTTGGTTCCAGTCTGCACCTGATATGTCTCCTGATGCGTCACTGCTTCATGATGAACAGTTGTGTAATCATCCACGGTGTAGTACGAAACGGGCGTCCCAGCCATTGCCATTTTCTTACAATAAGCAGCAAGAGCGGCGTTGTCGTAGAAAACAGAACCATCTGAACAGACAGCATGCGAGCCACTTAGAACCTGCTCGTCCCACGCGTCCTGGTCCACAACAGTACGAGTGCGAGTCTCGTATACGGGGTCGCTGCGGTACTGCGCCTGCCACGTGTGCTCATGGGACGGTTTGTTGGATGAGCCGGAAGAGGGCTTGGAGTCGGATTTTGACGGCGCGGAGCCGGAGCCCGTGGACGGCTTCGCCGCATCGGTCTTCTTGTCATCGGCCTTGACGGCGCTATCTGTCGCGGCGTCCTTCTTCTCCTCGACCTTCTCCTTGTCGGCGGCGGGGGCCTTGGAGGCGTTGTCCGTGACCTTGTTCACCACGTCCTTGCCGGCATCCCCCGTGAGGGTGCCGTCGCCCTTGGAGACCGCCTCGTTCACCTTGTCGAGAACCTTGTCGATGTCGTCCTGGGTCACGTTCTCGGCGGGTTTGGTATCGCCGGTGAACTCGGTGTTGCCGGAGTCCTTCGAGGCGCCGGAAACGGCCTGCTCGCCGCCGCCTGCGGGCGTGGTGATTGAGCCGTCGGGGTTGATGATGGGGATCGCGGTGATCTCCCAGGTACCCTCGGTCAGCTGCACGCCGTCCTTGCCCTCGATGGCGTCAGATGCGGAGGTGGCATGGTAGAACTCGACGCCCTCATCGACGCCGTCGGTGCAGACGTAGCGGGTGATCAGGGGCGAGGAGTCGGCCGTCACGCCCTCGGCCTCGATCTTGACGGTCCAGTCAACGGTCGGCTCGGTCTTCTCCGAGACCTGCTTCTTGTCGTTGTCGCTATCGACCTCGATCTTAGTGATCTCGGACTTGGGGGCGAAGGCGCCGGTCGCCCATGCGCCGCCGAGTCCGAGCCCCGCGACAACGAGAGCGACCGTCGCGCCGATGGCGACCTTGCGTTTCAGGGCCATCTTGCCGCTGCCGCCTCCATCGGGAACGAGGTCCTGGTCCTGGCCCTGGTCGTCTTGATTGCTGAGGTTATTTTCATCCATGATGTTGCCTTTCTCTAATCCCCTATCGGATTCTATTCTATCGTTCGGACATGATGATCTCGGCCACGCGGTCGACCCGAACGCCATTGGCGATCAGCTCAAGCATGGTCAGTATGCGGGCCTTCTGCACGGGACCCAGGGAGCGAATTGTCTTCGTCTCGGAAAGGCCCAATGCGCGAAGGAGCGTCCTAGCCCCCGCCGACCCCACGCCGGGACAGTTCTTGAGGAACGCGAACAGCCTGATTTTTGCCGCGATGTTACCCTCATCGTTGAGGACATCAGCTGGACTGATCTCCCCCGCCTTGAGGCGCTCCTTAAGGGCTGCGCGTTCGCGGCGCACTTCGACAGAGCGTTCTCGACCCTGGTCTGATATTTGCTTTGAGTAGCGGAATGATTCATTCGGCATGGCACCGTCTCCTTAAATCCCTATCGCGGACTGATGGGCGCCTTTCATAGCGGCGCATTGACGGTGCTGATCACCTTAAACCACTTATACCCCATGACGGGCGCAAAAACAAGAATCTTTGGCCTTCTTCCGGTAAGGGGCACCTCTTTTACGGCTGTTGAGGGCATTTGGAGGCGCGTGTCCTGCTGGGGAATTGCAAAGCTATTGTCGGGCATGCAAAGATCCTAGTATATAAAGTAGGTAAGCACTTGATATCGAAGGATGAGTAATGATTATCTCCTCAAACAAGATGCAGACGCTCAAGGCTGCGCCGAACTCCGCCTATGAGGTCATCCTTCCGGAGTACCTCTACCAGTCGAATAAGATCGAAGGATCTACCTTCACGCTCAATCAGATCGACACCTTCTATGCAACGAATAGAGTGACCGGAGACCACGACTTTGACGACATCATTGAAACCAAGAATTCCTTCAAGATGTTTGACCGGATGGTCGACACACTCGGGGTCGAACTGACACCGGAACTCCTTATTGAATTCGAGACGATCCTTCACAAGGGAACGACCATGGCGGGCAATGGGGAAAGCGGGCATTTCAAATACATTCCCAACCGTATCAGAAACAGTTCGGTACAGGTCGCCCTCCCGAGCGAAATACCGACCGCCATACCGCAGCTGCTCGCCGAATGGGATGGCTGCCCAAAGGACTTTGAGGCGATCTCCCGTTTCCACGCAAGGTTCGAGCATCTGCATCCGTTCCAAGACGGTAACGGACGAATCGGGCGCCTC